>JANMKM010000080.1:0-13206 GCA_031372035.1 Rhodoferax sp.
AATGTGCCCACTCTTGCCCATGCCCATCACCACAACCCGACCGCGGACTTCCAGCACCATTTCCACCGCTCGCGCAAATGCGCTGCCAACGCGCTGCTTCAACCCCAGGATGGCGGCGGCCTCAATGTCAAAGGTCTCACGCGCCAGTTCCAGCGCGCGTGCGGCTTGCGCCGCCTGGTCCGGTTGGGTCGGTGAACTCATGCCGGCATTCTATCGACGCGGCCCCTGCAGCAGAGCCATGCACTGCGCTGCGGCCTGGGCTATCGCGCGCACACTTGTTGCTAGTATCCGGCCATGACTTCGCTCGAGCTCACGCTGTTGTACCTGTTGGCCGCAGTGCTGGGTGTTGTGGGCTGTCGCTACCTCAAGTTGCCGCCAATGCTGGGTTACCTTGCAGTAGGCGTGCTCATCGGCCCAAATGCACTGGCGCTGGCCAAAAGCTCCGAGGGTGTACGTCATCTGGGCGAGTTCGGTGTGGTGTTCCTGATGTTCGTGATCGGACTTGAATTCAATTTGCCCAAGCTGCGCGCCATGCGTCGACACGTGTTCGGCCTGGGTCTGTGCCAGGTGGCGTTGACGATGCTGATCGCCACGGCCGGTGCCTTGCTGCTGGCGCGGCTGGCGCCAGGGTTGTGGAGCATGGACTGGAAGACCGCACTGGCCCTGTCAGGCGCACTGGCGATGAGCAGCACCGCCATCGTGGTCAAGCTGATGTCCGAGCGCCTGGAGTTCGAATCCGAACACGGCAAGCGGATATTTGGCGTGCTGTTGTTCCAGGATCTGGCTGTGGTTCCCTTGCTGGTACTGATTCCGGCTCTCAGTGCCCCCGGCGAGCGCCTGTTCGACGCGCTGGCGCTGGCTGCCGTAAAAGCCGTGGTCCTGATCACCGTACTGCTGGTCGGCGGCCAGTGGTTGATGCGCTGGTGGTTGACCCTGGTGGCCCGGCGCAAGAGCGCAGAGCTGTTTGTGCTGAACCTGCTGCTGATCGCCCTGGGCCTGGCATGGATGACCGAACTGGCAGGCCTGAGCCTGGCGCTCGGGGCCTTCATTGCCGGCATGCTGATTTCTGAAACCGAATTCAAACACCAGGTGGAAACCGACATCCGGCCCTTCCACGACGTTCTGCTGGGGCTGTTCTTCATCAGCATCGGCATGCTGCTGGACTGGCGCCTGGTGCTGGACCGCTGGGCTCTGGTGCTGCTGCTGCTGGTAGTGCCGATCCTGTTCAAGGCG
The DNA here is from genome assembly GCA_031372035.1 of Rhodoferax sp. Lineage (GTDB taxonomy): Bacteria > Pseudomonadota > Gammaproteobacteria > Burkholderiales > Burkholderiaceae_C > CAISIP01. Next base: position 1,234 of record JANMKM010000080.1, read on the forward strand.
GCGCTGGTGGCGGCATTGGCACGCGGCCTGGGTGCCACAAGCGGCGTATCACTGCGCACCGGCCTGTACCTGGCGCAGGCCGGCGAATTCGGCTTCGTGCTGCTGACGCTGGCCCAGCAAAACGGCCTGGTGCCACCGGCCCTGCTCAATCCCATCCTGGCCAGCATGGTGCTGTCGATGCTGGCCACGCCGTTTATCGTGATGTACAGCAACCGCATCGTGATGAAACTGGTAGCCAGCGAATGGCTGCAGCAATCGCTGCAAATGACAACGATTGCGCGCAAGTCGATCAACGCCAACAAGCACGTCATCATCTGTGGCTACGGGCGCTGCGGCCAGAACCTGGCACGCATGCTCGACGCCCAGGAGATTCCCTACATGGCACTTGATTTGGACCCGGACCGGGTGCGCCAGGCCGCAGCCGCCGGCGATTCGGTGGTATTCGGGGACGCGGCGCGGCTGCAGGCGCTAATGGCGGCGGGGCTGGCCCGCGCCAGCGCAGTGGTCGTGACCTATCTGGAAGTACCCGGCGCGCTCAAAGTGCTGGCCCATATCCGCGCCCACGCGCCGCAGGTACCTGTGATTGTGCGCACACAGGACGACCATGACCTGGAGGTGCTGCGGATGGCCGGCGCTACGGAAGTGGTACCCGAAGCCATTGAAGGCTCACTGATGCTGGCCAGCCATGCACTGGCGCTGGTGGGCGTACCCATGCGCCGGGTCATCCGCGCCGTACAGGAACAACGCGATGCCCGCTACAACCTGTTGCGGGGCTATTTCCATGGCGCCGACGACAACACCGTGGATGAGTTGCACCATGAGCGTCTGACCAGCCTGACGCTGCCGCTAGGCGCCAAGGTAGCGGGTCGCGCACTGGGTCACCTGGCGTTGCATGCCATGGGCGTACGTCTGGTCAGTTTGCGCCGGTTAGACGGCAAGACCGTGGTTGTCACGGACGCCGTGCTGTTACAGGATGGCGATACCCTGGTGCTGAGTGGCCAAGCTGAGGCCCTGGCCGTTGCCGAGCAAAGAATCCTGCGTGGTTGATTACGCCAAGCCGGCGGACCAGGGGACTCGCCCGCCCCACCGAACATGAAGCCGGGGCGATGCACAATGGCGTTCCATCGACCGGACCGGGCCATGCAGAACCTCAGCGTCAACCAATACCTCCGGAACCACATCCGCACCGTACCGGACTGGCCCGTGCCAGGTGTGCAATTCCGCGACATCACACCGTTGCTGCAGGACGCCAAAGTTTTCCGGGTACTGATCGATGCCTTTGTGCACCGCTACATGGACGCCGCGATGCGGCCCGAGGTCGTGGCAGGACTGGACGCCCGCGGCTTTATCCTGGGTGCGGTGGTTGCCTACGAACTCAATGTAGGCTTCGTGCCGATCCGCAAGAAGGGCAAGCTGCCGTTCACCACCGTGGAGGAAACCTACGAGCTGGAATACGGCAGTGCCACTGTGGAGTTGCACACCGACGCCGTGAAACCGGGCGACAGGGTGCTGCTGATTGATGACCTGATCGCCACTGGCGGCACCATGATGGCGGGCAAGAAGCTGCTCGAGAAACTCGGCGCCGTGGTCACCGAAGGCGCGGCCATTGTCGATCTGCCCGAACTGGGCGGCTCGGCCAAGTTGCGGGAATCCGGACTGCCGTTGTTTACGCTGCTCGACTTCGCCGGCCACTGATACGCACCGCGTGCATCAGCTCAGGTCGCCGTACTGGGTGCCGCTCAAGGGCGAATGGCGCTCCTCGCGCGGGATCCGTTCCGTGTCCTCAAAGCCGGCAATCACCGTATCGGGATCCGCCGCCGGCAGCACTTCCCCGGAACGCGCCAGCGGCGCGGCACCGCCGTCCCCGGGCACAACATGGTGAAACAGGCGGGCCTCGTCCATGTGCATCGGGTCATAGGCAGGCGCTAGCGTGGCCACTGCCGCCGCCGGCGCAACCGCGCGCCGAACTCCGCTGGCCTCCGGCACGGCGGTCTTGCGCCGCGACAGCCCCAGATCGGCCTGCTCATTGACCCGCCAGTAAACCGCGGTCACCGTAATGTCGTGGCGCGACCTGGCAGCTTGCGCAATCAGCTTCTCGACTTCTGTCAGCCGGGACGATTCGCCCGCCATGTGGCTGGCCAGGTCCATCATGATCAGGTACTGGCGGCCGCGCGGGTCCAGCGATAACACCTTGAACTTATAGCTGGCCGACAACACGCCGGCGCGGGTCATGGCTTGGCGCACAACGCCGTACAGTAGCTCACGCCGCTCCAGCCGCTCTAACTTGCGGTTCGCCGGTCCGACCGCGGTGGAGTAACGTGCCGATCCGTTGGCACGTTCCTGCTCCAGCCCCGGCCTGTGGTCTTTGGTGGGCTCCGAAACCCCGACTTCCGGCGACGTAGCCGGTGGCGATTTTCGGGAGAACCAGCTTAACAGTGACATGTGCCTCTTTCGTGGGAGTTGCCTTGGGCAGGCAGCCGGCCAGTCAGGGCGCAGTGTAACCTCGGCCCCTATCGCAACGGACTCAGGTCACGGCATTGCGCTTGCGACTGTCCAGCATGCGGCGAGACACCATGGCTCCCAGTCCCAGGGCCAGGGCAACCGCTGGCTGCCGGTTCGACAGCTCGGAAAACCGCATTGGTGTCAGGACCCAGACCCGGCACGGCGTAGCTGCCTGCACCGTCGCGCTGCGCGGCAGATGGGAAAAGAAACTGCCTTCGCCCACAGCGCTGCCGGCGCCCACCATCGCCTGGCGGATATAGCCAGCCGAATCCTCGAAGTGCACCGTCAAGCTGCCGGACTCCACCAGATACAGGTTCCGGTCCTTGGCGCCCTGGGTGATCAGCACCTGACCTTGTTGCAAATCGGACCGATGTACATATTCGGCAACCACATCCCAGTGCGCCGACGTTACAAAATAACCCAGAGTCGGATCTTTGGTGTCGTGCGTTGCCGCCTCCACAAAGCGGCGGAATTCGTGTTTGTTATGGCGATAGGGATCGTGGCTCGTCATGTCGCGGACATTACCGTGATTTCGATGTCTACGCAACGCAGCAGGCGTCTACTGGTCTGCGGCGGAGACAAGGCTTTACTTGCCGATGCAGAACTGGGAAAAAATCACGCCCAACAGGTCGTCGGATGTGAACTCACCGGTGATTTCCGCCAAAGCCTCCAATGCCAGGCGCAGGTCTTCCGCCAGCAGGTCCAGTGACTGGGCCTGTGCCTGCAAATGGGCCTGGGCCGAGGCCAGATGCTCGCCGGCACGCTGCAAGGCCTGCACGTGGCGCTCGCGCGCCATGAACACGCCCTCGGATCCGGACTGCCAGCCCGCCAGCCGCAACAGCCGTGCGCGCAACCCGTCCAGCCCAAGGCCGGTCCTGGCAGAGAGCGCGACAGACTGATCCCCGCGGTCTTCGCCCCACAACCCCATGGCCAGCGCCGTCAGGTCGGCATCGGGCACCAGATCGGCCTTGTTCCAGACATCCAGCACCGGAACGCGGGTGGAGAGCCGGCGCCGCAGACTGTCAGCAATCAGGGTGTCTGCGGCCTGGGCTGCGGTGGCAACGCCAGTATCGGCTGCGGTCATGCGCACCAGGTCATGCAGAAACAACACCGCGTCCGCGCCCTCGATCTCGGACCAGGCACGGGCAATGCCGATGACCTCGACCTCGTCGCTGCTGTCGCGCAGCCCGGCAGTGTCGATCACGTGCAAGGGCACACCCTCGATCTGGATCGTCTGCTCGATCTTGTCGCGGGTGGTGCCAGCCACCGGCGTCACGATCGCCAGCTCGCGCCCGGCCAGGGTGTTCAGCAGTGACGACTTGCCGGCATTGGGCTGGCCGGCAATCACCACCTTGATACCCTGGCGCAGCAACGCGCCCTGGTGGGCCCGCAGCCGCAGACGCTCCAGCATCTGCTGCAGATTTGATAGCTGTCCGTGCGCATCCGCCTTGCGCAGGAAGTCGATTTCCTCTGCCGGGAAATCGAGCGTGGCCTCCACCAGCATGCGCAGTTGGATCAGTGCCGCGCGCAGCGCCTGCACCTGGGCGGAAAACTCTCCGGCCATGGAGCGGCTGGCGCTGCGGGCTGCAAGCTCGGTGCTGGCATCGATCAGATCGGCAATGGCTTCGGCCTGCGCCAGGTCAATCTTGTCGTTCAGGAAGGCACGCTGCGTGAACTCGCCCGGGCGTGCCAGCCGCAGACCGGACAGACGTGGCATACCGGTGATGGGTTCGTGCTCGGCTGCCGCCTCGATGCAACGCGCGATCAGCATCTGCAACAACACCGGGCCGCCATGGGCCTGCAACTCCAGCACGTCCTCACCGGTATAGGAGTGCGGTGCCGGAAAGTACAAGGCCAGGCCCTGGTCCAGCGCGGCGCCATCGGCGGCGCGAAACGGCAGGTAAGTAGCTTCGCGCGGCCGCAGCATGCGCCCGCACAGGGCCAGCATCAGCGAACCCAGCGCCTTGCCCGACACCCGGACGATGCCGACAGCACCGCGCCCCGGCGCGCTGGCCAGGGCCACGATCGGGTCTTGTTGCTGCGCCAACATGTCAGGAAGGCCCTGCGCTGCACATGCCGGTAGAGGACAGCAAGCGGCGCATTTCCGCAGCAGCCCCTGGCCTCAGAACTTCGGCAGGTTGAACTGCGGCGGCACACCCATGCGGGTGTTGATGATCCACTGCTGCACGATCGACAGGATGTTGTTGGTGATCCAATAGAGCACCAAGCCCGACGGGAAAAAGAAAAACATGACCGAGAACGCCAGCGGCATGAACCACATCAGCTTGGCCTGCATTGGGTCCGGCGGGGCCGGGTTGAGCGCGGTCTGCAACACGGTGGTCAGCGTCATGACCAGCGGCAGGATGTAGTAAGGATCCGGCGCCGACAAGTCCCTGATCCACAGCACCCAGGGTGCGTTGCGCATTTCCACGCTCGACAACAGCACCCAGTAAAGCGCAATGAAGACCGGAATCTGCACCATGATCGGGAAGCACCCACCCATCGGGTTGACTTTTTCTTCGCGGTAGATGCGCATCATCTCCTGCTGCATCTGCTGCGGGTTGTCCTTCAGGCGCTCCCGCATTTCCGTCACCTTGGGGTTGATCGCCTTCATCTTCGCCATACTGGCATAGGCCTTGGCGTTGAGCCAGTAGAAGGCAATCTTCAGCAACACCACCAGCGCCACAATGGCCCAGCCCCAGTTGCCGAACAGGGTATTGAGCTCATCCAGCAACCAGTACAGCGGCTTGGCCAGGATCGTCAGCCAGCCATAGTCTTTGACCAGTTCCAGCCCCGGCGCCAGCGCCTCCAGCATCTTTTCTTCCTGCGGGCCGGCGTAGAACTTGGCATCCACACTCTTGCTGCTGCCGGGCGCAATGCCGTCCAGGTTGGTGATCGAGCCCACGGCGTACAAATTGGCCTGGCCGGGGTCCTTCTGGGCAAAGTTCTCGCGTGCCACCCCGTCCGCCAGCACCCAGGCGCTGGCGTAGTAGTGCTGCACCATGGCGACGTAACCGTCGCTGGACTGCTTCTCGATTTCGACCTTGCCCTTCTCGATATCGCTGAACTCCACCTTCTGGTACTTCTTGGCGCCGGTGTAGACCGCCGGGCCGGTGAAGGTGGAGTAGAACGAAGACTCGCCCGCAGGCTTGTTGCCGTCGCGCTTGATCTGCAGGTACAGCCGCGGCGACACGGCGGCAGTACTGGTGTTCAGCACCTCGTGCTTGACGCCAACAGCGTAGGCGCCACGACGCACCGTATAGGTCTTCACCAGTTTCACGCCACCGATCTCCGGCGATTCGAACCGGATCTGCAACTCGTTGCTGCCGTCCTTGAGCGCTCGCTCGCCCGGCGCCACCGCCATCACGGTCTTGTGGGTGGGAAACGCGTCGGGCCCGGCTCCGCCAATCAAGCCGGTCTGTGCCACGTACACACGCTCCGGGCTCTGGTCCAGCAACACCACGTTATGCGTCTTGTTGTCGATATCGCGATGCTTCACGAACTCTGTGCGCACCAGGGAGCCACCCTCGGTGTCAAAGGTCAGTTGCAGCACATCGCTGCTCACCACCACCCGTTCACGCGGCAGACTGGGCAGCATTGCTGGCGAGGCGGCAGCGGCCGGACTGGCTGTTGCCGCCGCCATGCCGCCGGCTGGCGGAGCATTGGTGACAGGTGTGCTGCTGACAGGCAGGCCTGGAGCAGAAGCGGTTGCACTGGCGCTGGCCACCGGCTTGCCCGGGCTCGGGAAGAACGTGGCCTTGTGGCCGTTGTGAATCTGCCATTGATCCCACAGCAGGACCATGGAGAAGCCAAAGATCACCCACAAAATGGTGCGGCGAATGTCAGTCATGGGAAGGTGGTCTAGGTAGATGGATGGAACAGCCGCGACAGCAGGCGCTGCACCGGTCTGGGCGGCTCCGGCGGCACCGCGTCAATACCGCCCTCGCACCAGGGATGACAACGAACGAGACGCGACGCTGCCAGGTAACTGCCCGCAGCCGCCCCATGCGCCTGCAAAGCCTGCAGGGCATAGGCCGAACAGGTGGGCTCGAACCGGCAGGCCGAACCCAGCCAGGGACTCAACAACAAGCGGTAGCCCTTGACGAGCCCGATCAGCAGGGCGCGCATCATGCGGCTGTACGGGTGGCGCCTTGGGCTGCAACACGCAGCACAGCAAACAGCTGTTGCAGTTCTTGGCGCACCGCGGCTTTGAGCACGTCCGAGGTCGCACTGACGAACACCGCCCGATCGAAGGGCGCGCGCAAGCGTACAACGTGGGCTGCTGCGGGAAACAAGGATTGCATCTCGGTGCTGACGCTATAGATCTGTCGTTTGATGGTGTTGCGGGTCACAGCGCGCTTGGCCCAGCGTTTGGGCACCATGGCCCCGAGCCAGGCTGCATGCACGGAAAACAGTTCCCGGGCTTTCGCCCCAGACCCGGGCACCGTGCTGTCCACAATGTCCAGCCTCGAGCGGTGCAGAACGAAGTGCGTGGTCCGTGCCACCACGGAACCCGCCAGAACGGCCTGGAACTGGCTGCGGGTCTTGAGACGCTGCACGTTGACTGGCTGCTTCAAGACCGCGGGAGGGAGCCAAACATCGGGAAGCAGCCGTTGCCGGCACGTGCCGATGGCCAGGCCCGCGCCGCTCAGACGGCCAGGCGCTTGCGCCCCTTGGCGCGACGGGCATTGATCACGGCGCGGCCGCCACGGGTCTTCATGCGGACCAGGAAACCATGGGTGCGGGCACGGCGGATCTTGGAAGGTTGGTAGGTGCGTTTCATTTTGGAATCCTGAAGACTGGTAGCGCAAATTCTGGAGAGCCTTCGATTATCGCAAATTTTCGTAGTCCCAGCAACGGCTTACGGGGACTATGCGGTGTAATACGGCAACTCGCGTGCTGCGCCCGGGCATTGCCGTGACACATTCGGCAACAGGCCATGCGGTTTTGTGGATAAATCCTTGATAAACTCCCTCCCCAAGCGCCATAAATCAAATTTATCCACAACCGGCTGCGAGAACAATGAGTGAGGAGCAATACTCCAGCCCCGCGGGCACAGCGGGGGCTGGTGCCGGGCAAAGCCTGTGGCATGTGTGCATCGACCAGATGGCGCAGGAACTGCCTGAACAGCAGTTCAACACCTGGATCAAGCCGCTGACGGCCCAGGTCTCGGAAGACCTTTCCAAGGTGACCGTCTTCGTGGCCAACCGCTTCAAACTGGACTGGATCCGGGCCCAGTACGGTAACCGCATCAACGCCTTGCTGGACAAGCTCTCAGGCCAGAACGTGCAGCTCGAGTTAGCGCTTGCTCCTCGGGAGCCGGCCTACAGCCCTCAGATGCCGAAGAAAAATCCTGAATCGGTTGTAGTCGAGGATCCACCCGAGCTGGGCGAGGAACGCAACCCCGGCGCACCCAAGAACCGGATCAATACAGGGCTCACCTTCGAGACCCTGGTGGAGGGCACCGCCAACCGCATGGCCCGCGCCGCAGCCATGCATGTGGCTACCATGCCGGGGCACCTGTACAACCCCCTGTTCGTGTACGGTGGTGTCGGCCTGGGCAAGACCCACCTGATGCATGCCGTGGGCAACCGGCTGCTGCTGGACCGCCCGCTGGCCAAAGTTCTCTACATCCATGCAGAGCAATTTGTGTCTGATGTGGTTAAGGCCTACCAGCGCAAGACTTTCGACGAATTCAAGGACCGCTACCACTCGCTGGATTTGCTGCTGATCGACGACGTGCAGTTTTTCGCCAACAAGGAGCGTACGCAAGAAGAATTCTTCAATGCCTTTGAAGCCCTGCTGGCCAAGAAGTCGCACATCGTGATGACCAGCGACACCTATCCCAAGGGCCTGGCGGACATCCACGAACGCCTGGTTTCGCGCTTTGACTCCGGCCTGACGGTCGCCATCGAGCCGCCGGAGCTGGAAATGCGCGTCGCCATTCTGATCAACAAGGCGCGGGTCGAAGGCGCCGACATGCCGGAGGAAGTGGCCTTCTTCGTCGCCAAGAACGTGCGTTCTAACGTGCGCGAGCTCGAGGGCGCCCTACGCAAGATCCTGGCTTATTCTCGCTTCAACCAGAAAGAGATCACGATCCTGCTGGCGCGCGAGGCCCTGCGCGATCTGCTGTCGATCCAGAACCGGCAGATTTCGGTGGAGAACATCCAGAAGACGGTGGCGGACTATTACAAGATCAAGGTCGCCGACATGTATTCCAAGAAGCGGCCGGCCAGCATTGCCCGGCCGCGGCAGATTGCCATGTATCTGGCCAAGGAACTGACACAAAAGAGCCTGCCCGAGATCGGCGAACTGTTTGGCGGGCGTGATCACACGACGGTGCTGCACGCGGTGCGCAAGATCGGTGGCGAGCGCCAGCAGGTCACGGAACTGAACCAGCAACTGCACGTGCTGGAACAGACGCTCAAGGGCTGATGTGGTAGTGGTCATGACGCCAAAACGGACGCTTTTGCAAAAGCTGGGGATAGATTTGCCGAAAGCGGCGAGTTATCCACACCTGCATGACCAGATGCAAAGTTATCCAGTTTGCCGGAGCATTTCGGAAGCACACCTGCCCACAGCCTTCAATCGGTGCCAAGTGCTTGATAAAAAAGGGGAAAATAGCACTGTCCACAGTGCCGTGCGTTCCTTATCTACTACTGCTACTTTGAATCAAAGAAATTAAACAAGAGGTTGACATGATCGTTCTGAAAGCAGCGCAAGAGAAAGTCCTCTCCGTTTTGCAATCGGTAGCCGGCATTGTTGAGCGGCGCCATACCCTGCCCATCCTGGCCAATGTGCTGATCCGCAAGACCGGCTCGAGCCTGCAGCTCACGACCAGCGACCTGGAGATCCAGATCCGCACCACCGCCGAGCTGGATGGCGACAACGGCAGCTTCACCACCACCGTGGGCGCGCGCAAGCTGATCGACATTCTCCGTACCATGCCGGCGGACCAGACGGTATCGCTCGAATCCAGCCAGTCCAAGGTGATCCTCAAGGGCGGCAAGAGCAAGTTCACGCTGCAGACCATGCAGGCGGACGACTTCCCGCTGGTGCAGGAATCCGCCAGCTTCGGCCCGGCCTTCAGCGTGCCGCAGAAGACCCTGAAAGATCTGCTGGGCCAGGTGGCGTTTGCCATGGCCGTGCATGACATCCGCTACTACCTCAACGGCATCCTGTTCGTGGCCGAGGGCAAGCAGCTGAGCCTGGTGGCCACTGACGGCCATCGTCTGGCGTTTGCTTCCGCCACGCTGGACGTGGAAGTGCCGCGGCAAGAGGTGATCCTGCCGCGTAAGACGGTGATCGAGATGCAGCGCCTGCTCAGCGACGCCGAAGGTGCTATCGAGATGCGCTTTGCCAACAACCAGGCCAAGTTCAGCTTCGAGGGCATGGAGTTCGTCACCAAGCTGGTCGAGGGCAAGTTCCCCGACTACAACCGCGTGATACCGAAAAATCACAAGAACAGCATCGTGCTGGGACGTGCGGCCCTGCTCGCCAGCCTGCAGCGCACTGCCATCCTGACCAGCGACAAATTCAAGGGTGTGCGACTGAACATCGACCCGGGCAGCCTGCGCGTGGCCTCGAACAATGCCGAGCAAGAAGAAGCCGTGGACGAACTCGACATTGATTACGCTGGCGACGCCATCGAGATCGGCTTCAACGTCACCTACCTGATCGACGCCTTGGCCAACATGACGCAAGACATGGTCAAGCTGGAGCTCTCTGATGGCAACAGCTCGGCGCTTTTCACCATTCCCGACAACGCCACTTTCAAGTACGTTGTCATGCCGATGCGCATCTGACCCGATATGACTGATGAAAACAGCGCGGCATTGCCGGCGCAAGACCCCACTGAAGCCGTCCATACCGGCGAAGGCTCCAGCGACAGCTCGAATTACCAGCCTACGATCGACACCAACCAGCTCGGTGCCACCGAGGCCTATGGTGAGGGTTCGATCCAGATCCTGGAAGGGCTGGAGGCGGTGCGCAAGCGCCCCGGCATGTATATCGGCGACACGTCCGACGGCACCGGCCTGCACCACCTGGTGTTCGAGGTGGTGGACAACTCGATCGACGAGTCGCTTGCCGGCCATTGCGACGACATCCTCGTCACCATCCATTCCGACAACTCGATCAGCGTGGTGGACAACGGCCGTGGTATTCCCACCGGCGTAAAGCTCGATGACAAGCACGAGCCCAAGCGCAGCGCTGCAGAAATTGCACTCACAGAATTGCATGCGGGCGGCAAGTTCAACCAGAACAGCTACAAGGTCTCGGGCGGTTTGCACGGCGTGGGCGTGAGCTGCGTCAATGCGTTGTCGAAGATGCTGCGCCTGACGGTGCGACGTGATGGCAAGGTGCACGTGCTGGAGTTCTCCAAGGGCTTTGTGCAGAACCGCCTGGTCGAGACAGTGGCCACGCCAGACGGCCCGGTGGAGGTGTCACCCATGAAGGTGATCGGAGAGACCGAACGCCGCGGTACCGAGGTGCATTTCCTGCCAGACCTGGAAATCTTCCAGACCAATTACGATTTTCACTACGACATTCTGAGCAAGCGCCTGCGCGAGCTGAGCTTCCTGAACAACGGCGTGAAGATCCGTCTGAAGGACGAGCGCTCGGGCAAGGAAGACGACTTTGCCGGCGCTGGTGGCGTGAAGGGCTTTGTCAACTTCATCAACAAGGGCAAGTCGGTGTTGCACCCCAACATCTTCCACGCCATGGGCGACCGCCAGAGCGACCAGAACACCAACATCGGTGTCGAAGTGGCGATGCAGTGGAACAGCGGCTACAACGAGCAGGTGCTGTGTTTCACCAACAACATTCCGCAGCGCGATGGCGGTACCCACCTGACCGGCCTGCGCGCCGCCATGACGCGGGTTATCAACAAGTACATCGACGACACCGAAATGGCCAAGAAGGCCAAGGTGGAAGTTACCGGTGACGACATGCGCGAAGGCCTGACCTGCGTGCTGAGCGTGAAGGTACCCGAGCCCAAGTTCAGCAGCCAGACAAAGGACAAGCTGGTTTCCAGCGAAGTGCGCGGCCCGGTGGAAGACATCGTCAGCAAGCTGCTGACCGACTACCTGCAAGAGCGCCCGAACGACGCCAAGATCATCGTCGGCAAGATCATCGAGGCAGCCCGCGCCCGAGAGGCCGCACGCAAGGCGCGCGAGCTCACGCGCAGGAAAGGCGTTTTCGACGGCGTGGGCCTGCCGGGCAAGCTCGCCGACTGCCAGGAACGCGATCCCGCGCTCTGCGAGCTCTACCTGGTGGAGGGCGACTCCGCCGGCGGTTCCGCCAAGCAGGGTCGCGATCGGCGCACACAAGCGATCCTGCCGCTGAAGGGCAAGATCCTGAACGTGGAGAAGGCGCGCTTCGACAAGATGCTGTCGTCCCAGGAAGTGGGGACGCTGATCACCGCCCTGGGCTGCGGCATTGGTCGCCAGGAATTCGACCCCGGGCGCGTGC
>JANMKM010000083.1:0-3794 GCA_031372035.1 Rhodoferax sp.
CAATGTACGCGGCAGCGGCGTCTACGGCGAGCCCTGGCACCGGGCCGGCTTCAAGGCCACCAAGGCCAACACCTGGAAGGACGGCATCGCCTGCGCCCAGTACCTGATTGCCCAGGGCTACGCCTCGCCCAAGACCATGGGCATCTCCGGCGGCAGCGCCGGTGGCATCTTCGTCGGCCGGGCCGTGACCGCGGCGCCGCAGCTGTTTGCCGCCGCGATCTTCAATGTGGGCGTGATGGACACTGTGCGGGCCGAGGAAAGTGCCAACGGCATCACCAACATCTCGGAGTTCGGCAGCTACAAGGACCCGAAGGAGTTCCCGGCGCTGCTGGAGATGAGCACCTACCACAACGTCAAGGACAACACCGCTTACCCGGGTGTGATGCTGGTGCATGGCATGAACGACCCGCGGGTCGATGTCTGGCAAAGCGCCAAAGCGGCTGCGCGGTTGCAGGCGGCCACGAACAGCGGTAACCCGATCCTGCTACGCCTGGACATGCAGGCCGGCCACGGCGTGGGCAGCACCGCGACCCAGCGCTATTCCATGCAGGCCGATACCTACAGCTTCCTGCTGTGGCAGATGGGCAAGGCCAAGTCCAACGATTGAGAGCGCTGGGTGGCCATGGCCTTGGACGCATTCCTGGCCCGGGCCTGGGGCGACCACGGCGACGACCCGGCCGGCGTGGCACAGCGCCTGCTGCAGCAGCGCCCGGCGCTGGAAAGCGCGGCGCAGGTCGCTGGCCTGGCGCGCATCCTGCAGCATGTGCTGGCAGAGCATCTGGGGCAATGGCAGGCCTGCCACGATGCCTTGCAGGCGCTGGGGGCTGAGGCACTGGTGCAAGGCGATGCACAGGCCGCAAGTGCCGTGCGGGTGGCGCTGGCTGGCCTGGCGCTGGCCCAGGACCTGCGTGTTGCAGCCGCGCTGGAGCCGGCTGCCCGGATAGCTGCGCATTGCAGCGCCAGCGCCATTTGTTCCGGCCGCGAGAACTTCGCTGGTGCGGCACGCCATCTGGAAGTGGCACTGGCGCAGGCACAGTCCGGCGATGCTGATGCCAGCGTGTTCCAGCGCCCGCTGGCGGTGTGCGCCAACAACCTGGCCTGGGCGCTGCTGGGCTTGCCGGAGCGCGCAAGTGAGGTGACGGCGCAGATGCTCTCGGCCGCACGCGCGGCGCGCGTCTGGTGGGAGCGTGCCGGCACCTGGCTGCAGGTGGAGCGGGCCGAGTACCTGCTGGTGCGCGTGCACCTGGCTGCGGGCCAACTGCAGCAGGCACTGGCGCATGGCCAGGCCTGCCTGCAAGGATGCGAGACCAATAGCGCACCTGACTTCGAACTGTTCTATGCCCACGAGGCAATGGCGCAGGCGGCTGCGGCGCTGGGCGACCACGGCCTGCTGGACCAGTCCCGTGACGCTGCCATCGCAGCGCAGGCGCGCATGACGCCAGACGACCAGGCTGTGGTGGCGGCAGACCTGGCGCAGCTCCAGGCAGCACGGCAGCCGGCTTGATCATCGTCAGCAGCGGTCGGAAGCAACACCTGCGCGTGCTCGCCAGGCTTCTAGAATGGCCGTAGCGATAGGGAGTCGCCCAACAACACCATGCTCAAACGCATCACGGTCCAGCAGCTCGCAGTCGGCATGTATCTCAAGGAGTTCTGCGGCTCCTGGATGGAGCATCCGTTCTGGCGTTCCGGTTTCGTGATCAAGGACCCGAAGGACATTGCCGCGGTATTGGCCAGCAGCATCAAGGAGGTGTGGATCGACAGCAGCAAGGGTCTGGACGTGGCCCCAGGCCAGACTGCTGTGTCGGTGGCGCAGTCCGAGGCCGACATCGACGCCGAGCTGGCCCAGGCCGAGATTGCCCGGCCGGTGCCGGTGCCAGTATCCGCTGCTGCCGAGTTCGAGCGGGCGCGCAGGATCTGCAGCCAGTCGAAGGAGGCTGTGGCCTCGATGTTCCAGGAAGCGCGCATGGGCAAGGCCGTCGATTCGCGCAGTGCCCAGCGGCTGGTGACAGAGATATCGGACTCGGTCAACCGCAACCCGGGAGCGCTGATCAGCCTGGCGCGGCTCAAGACGGCCGATGACTACACCTACATGCATTCGGTGGCCGTATGCGCCATGATGGTGGCGCTGGCGCGCCAGCTCGGCCTGGACGATGCACAAGTGCGCAGCGCCGGTGTTGCCGGACTGCTTCACGATCTGGGCAAGGCGGCGATGCCGATGACGGTGCTGAACAAACCCGGCAAACTGACCGAAAAGGAATTCGCGATCATCAAGAGCCACCCGGTACAGGGGCACAAGATGCTGCAGAGTGGCGAAACGGTGGACCCGATCGTGCTTGATGTCTGTCTGCATCACCATGAAAAGATGGACGGCTCGGGCTATCCGGAAGGGCTTGGCGGCCAGCAGATCAGCCTGCATGCCAGGATGGGTGCGGTCTGCGATGTGTATGACGCGATCACGTCGAACCGGCCGTACAAGGGCGGCTGGGACCCGGCAGAATCGCTGCGCAAGATGGCGGAATGGACCAAGGGCCATTTCGACCCTCTGATCTTCCAGGCTTTCGTGAAGAGTGTGGGCATCTATCCGATCGGCTCGCTGGTGCGCATGGAGTCGGGCCGTCTGGGCGTGGTGGTGGACCAGAGCCGCGATTCGCTGACCATGCCGCAGGTCAAGCTGTTCTATTCGACCAAGTCGAACATGCGTATCGTGCCGCAGCTGGTGGACCTGTCACGCCCTGGCACCAAGGAACGCATCATCGGCCGCGAAGACCCGGACAAGTGGCGCTTCAGCGACCTGAACGAACTCTGGTCGGGTTTCGCACCGCTGTAACACACGCACTGCGTCGTGCAGACTGCAGCCTCAGCGCGGCACGCCGCTGTGCAACGCTGCCACGGCGGCACTTTGCGGCAGTTCGAACAGCTCTGCCAGGGCCTGCCGGTACTGGGCTTGGCCCAGGGCATTGGTGTTGTGGTGCGAGCCGCCCTCCACCAGCACAAAGCGTTTCGGTTCGGCCGCCGCGGCATACAGCTTGCGGCCCAGTTCAGGCGCGATCAGCTGGTCCTGGGCGCCGTGCACTACCAGCAGTGGCGAGCCGATGGTCGCCACCTTGTGCAGCGAGTCGAAGCGTTGCGTGATCAGCGGGCGCAGCGGCAGCCAGCCGAATTTCATGGTGCTGACCACATCGGGGATCGAGGTGAAGGTGCCTTCCACAATGGTGCCGCTCTCGTCATCCACCTCCCTGGCCAGTTCGATCGCGATCGCACCGCCCAGGGAGTGGCCGAAGATGAAGCGCCGTTGCGAAGGGTGCTGCCGCGCCAGCCAGTCCCAGGCGGCACGCGCGTCCTCGTAGGCCTGGGCTTCCGAGGGCGGGCCGGCGTCGCTCTTGCCGAAGCCCCGGTAGTCCACCGCCAGCACCGAGAAACCGAGTTCCTGCATGCGCAGGATGCGGGGCGCGGAGCCGCTGACATTCCAGCGGGCACCGTGCAGGAACAGCAACACCGGGCTGCGGGCCGGGTCATGCGTGGCCGGCTGCCACAGGCCGTGCAGCCGCGCCGGCCGGCCGGTGGTCTTGGAGTCGAAGCTGATCCAGACCTCTTCCATACCCTGCGCCAGGCTGGCTGTGTCACCCCAGCTGCGGTCGCCGGGCTGGAAGATCCATTCACTTTGCTTGACCTCCAGCGCGGCGCAGCCGGCCAGCAGGGCCAGGCCCAGCACCAGGGCCCAGCGTTTCATCCAGAGCGGGGTCTTGGGCATGGGTTCAGCGCCCGCGCAGGAACAGCGCATCCAGATCCTTGAC
>JANMKM010000087.1:0-1701 GCA_031372035.1 Rhodoferax sp.
GCGTCGCCACGGTCATGCACCGTGAAAGCCTCCTGCAGCCCGATCCGGCCGGCGTACTGGCGCAACAGCCGCGCGCCGACGCGGTGAAAGGTTCCGGACCAGGGCAGCGTCAGCGCGACCGTACCCGCCGCCGGCAACACCTGGCGCAGCACCTGGCCCACCCGGCGTTCCATCTCGGCCGCCGCGCGGCGCGAGAAGGTCAACAGCAGCAACCGCTGCGGATCAGCACCTTCGGCGATCAGGCGCGCAACCCGGTGCGCCAGGGTGCTGGTCTTGCCGGAGCCGGCACCTGCCAGCACCAGCAGCGGCCGCTGGTCCGGCGGGCCACTGCCATGTTGCACCGCCTGCAGTTGCTGTTCGTTGAGCGCAGCAACGCCAGTGTCGGGCGTGGTTGGAACGGAGGTGGACAAGGTGGGCATGCAAGTGGACGGCAGAGCGTCAATCCACTGTATGTTAATAAGGGGTATCCACTTAGCTCCAGCGAATACCGAATACTGGATAAACATCCAGCTTGTGGGCATTCTATCCACGGCACTGAAATGTTCAAGCCTTTGCCTTTGCCTTGGTTTTGTGTTTGGTGGGCTTGGTGCGGGTGGTTTTACGCACGACCTGCGCATACGTCACTGGTGCTGTGAGCACGGCCTGTTGAAGTAGCCGGTAGAAAAGCATGCCCCGCGAACTCGAAGTGCGACGATTGAAACGAAAGACGAACTCGTCCAAGTAGGCGTCCAGGTGCTCGGGTTGAACCGAGCCGTGGTGCGTACCCAGAATCCAGCGCTGCACGAGCGCTGCCACCCGATGCACGCCGGCCATGGAGACATGGGCCGGCTCGTCCGAGCCAAGCATGACGGTGCGTTGATGGTCATAGCTCAGGTCGCTCAACGATCGGTAGGCGGCCGAGCCATCTGTGCGCACCTGCGCACCAGGCTCTATGACCTCCTGCACGAACGGAATCACATAAGTTGCTGAGTCCTTGGCAATGCGGCGCAGGCGGATGCGCCCGAACCCCTTGGGCTGTAGTATCTCCACGGCTATGGCCACCAACACCTTGGTCGTGCTGCTCTTTCGGCCCACCGCGGAGATGGGCTCTTGCCGGTCGCTGATGGCTAGATAGGTTTCATCGACCTCCACCAGACCTTTGAGTTGCTCACGCCCCGGACGGACCATGGCACGGCGAAACCGGTGCAGCATGGTCCAGGCCGTTTGGTAACTGCCCAAACCCAGCACGCGCTGAAGCCCCAGGGCGCTGACACCCTGCTTTTGATTTGTCAGGTACCACGCCGCAGCCAGCCACACGCGCAACGGCGTGCGGGTCTTGTCGAAGATGGTCCCGGCTGTCACAGTGCTTTGCCGCTGGCAGTCGCGACACATCAGTCGGGTGCGGCTGGCGCGGTATGCCTCAGCAATACTGCCGCAGCGTGGGCAAACGAATCCATTGGCCCAGCGCAACTTCTCCAGATACGCGAGACACGCCTCCTCGGTGCCAAACCAATCGAGAAAGTCGTTCCAGTTCTGGGGATAGTCCTCGCCTGGAATCGGCGCTAACATCTGGATATCCATCCAGCTATTGTGCTTCAACTGGAGCTAAGTGGATACCCCTTTTATATGTACAGTATAACTCCTTCGCGATCTCCATGCAATGCGCTTGATGGTGGGCCATGCAGTTTTGCCGATCGCACACTGCGGGCAGTCTCCCAACCG
>JANMKM010000105.1:0-2185 GCA_031372035.1 Rhodoferax sp.
GCCTCACCGGTGAGCACAAGCTATGCCGACTCCGGTCTGTCTGCATCCACCACCTACAGCTACACCGTCTCTGCGGCTGATGCCGCAGCCAACATATCTGCACAGTCCAGCGCGCTGTCGGTAACCACCGCAGCGCCGCCAGACGTAACGCCGCCCACCGCACCGACAGGTCTAGCGGCATCTGGCATCACGTCTAGCGCAGCCACCATTTCCTGGAGCGCCTCCACCGACAACGTGGCGGTCACGGGCTATCGGGTGTACCGCAACGGCACGCTGATCGCCGCCCCCACCGCCACAAGTTACACCAACTCTGGCCTGTCCGCTTCAACCACTTACAGCTACACGGTGATCGCAGTGGATGCCGCCGCCAACACTTCCGCGCAGTCAAGCGTGCTGTCGGTCACTACTGCTGCTGCTCCAGACGTTTCAGCACCCAGCGTGCCAACCGGCCTTGCTGCTTCGGGAATATCTTCCACCGGAGTAACGCTGTCATGGAGTGCTTCTACCGACAACGTGGCAGTTACCGGGTACCGGGTCTACCGCAATGGCTCACTGATTGCATCGCCAACCGCTAGAAGCTATACCGATGCAGATCTGTCTCCCTCAACGACATTCAGCTACACGGTCGCCGCGGTCGATGCAGCCGCCAACATGTCTGCCCAGTCAAGTGCACTGTCAGTGACGACATCAGTGCCAGCGGGTGGAGGGCTTTTGCCGACAAACAACAATCCGGCCAATCAGATTCGTTTCGATGCCCCTTCCGCGGCAGATGCAAGACGCCAATCACTGGTGGACTTCATATGGAGCAATGGATTGCCCATCAATACACTGCCCGCAGTCACGCCGAATGTGAACTCCAGCGTATTCACGGGCAACCTCAGCGGCATCACTTCCTCCTTGGTGTCCCAGGTCAGCCAACTGGACATGAATGTTTCGGGATTTGATCTTCATTCAATCGCATACCTGCTGCGTCCGGTGAATACCGCAAGGGCTGACAGCTTGGTCATCGTGCATCAGGGGCATTTGACCGACCCACTCGGGCACGGCATCGACACCACAGTCAACACGATCCTGCAAGCCGGTTTCTCGGTCGCTGTCGTGCAGATGCCCCTGTTCGGATGGAACACTGACAACACGGCCACCATTCCCGGCCAAGGAGCCAAAACATACAGCAGCCACGACGACATCATCCTGAACACCGGGCCAACGTCGGGTGGCACTGGGTTCCGACTCTTCCTGGAACCAGTGATCCAGACAGTCAACTACTTCAAGAGCATTACCGCCAATCTGGGCGACGTATCCATGGTTGGTTTGTCTGGCGGCGGCTGGACTACCAGCTTGGTGGCAGCGATAGACCCACGAATCAAGGTGAGCATCCCGGTAGCCGGCTCCGCGCCTTTGTATTTGCGCAACCAGGACCCGAACTCTGTAGGCGATACCGAGCAGTTCTATTCGCCGCTGTTCGATGAAAACATCTCCCCGACCGGTACCGGCGGTGGGGTGGCTACGTGGCTGGAAATTTACACACTCGGTGGCTATGGCTTGGGGCGGCAGCAAACGATGGTGACAAACCAGTTTGACGATTGCTGTTTCTCTGGCGCTACGTTTGCTGATACTTTCAAGGCTATCGTCGCCGATGTAGTGGATAACAAGTTGCTCAAGGGCAAGTGGAGCTACGTTCTGGACTCGGCAGCGATTGATCACGAAATTTCACCCTACGCGCTCAGCAACGTCATCCTCCCGGCGCTGCAGAGTATGGCGGTTGGCCCAGGCAATATTACTGTTGCATTGACGGCGCCCGGACAGTGGGCGTTCGTCCAGCCTGGCGCCAACGTCACGCTCACGGCCTCGGCCAATGCGGCGACCGGGAACCTCGCCAAAGTCGAATTTTTCGAAGGCACCAACAAACTCGGAGAAGTTAGCGCACCAGGTCCCTACTCCATGGTCTGGAGCAACGCACCGGCTGGAATCCACATACTCACGGCAAAAGCCACCGACGACCTGGGTGTCACCGCCACCTCCCTCCCGGTTAGCGTGGATGTTGCTGACACTCCCCCCGTACCCGTCAATGTTGCACTGCAGGCCAACGGTGGTGTGGCCAGCGCTTCGAGCTCATTTGTGAACTACGGCCCACTGGGCACCAACAATGGTGACCGCAAGGGTCAGGGCTGGGGCAGCGAAGGCG
>JANMKM010000113.1:0-10345 GCA_031372035.1 Rhodoferax sp.
CCCACCCCCCCCCCGCGCCCCCACCCCCCCCACCCCCCCAGGCGGGGGGCCCCCCACAACCCGGGTGCATGGTAAGTGGGGGCGGTGGGGGGGGGCCGGGGCGGCCCCCCGGCCCCCCCGCTGCCAGCGGGCCTGGGCATAGCGTTGCAGGGCGGCAGCCACACCACCAGCGGCGCAGCCCTGCAACTGCACTCCCAGTTCGGCAGCATCTTCCAGTGCCATCGCCGCGCCCTGCGCCAGGTAGGGCAGCATCGGGTGCGCGGCGTCGCCCAGCAGCGCCACGCGGCCCTGCGCCATCTCGGTCGCGCTGGCCACCGGTGCCCGCGCATGCAGCATCCAGGAGCGCCAGGCTGGTGCCGACTGCAACAGATTCAATAGCGCTGCGTGCAATCCAGGTGCCGCCTGCAGCACGGCGTCCCTCTGTACCGGGGTGTTCCATGCGACGCCCTCTTCAGGCCCGACCGGGTGCGGGCCACGCTCCACCACCAGCACCAGGTTGCATTGCGCACCGGCACGCACCGGGTAGGCAACGGCATGCGCTCCGGAAGCCAGCCAGGCATGCACCGCGTCATGCGCGATCGGCTGCGGCACCGCTGCCATATCCAGCAGAGCCCGGTACGCAACGTGGCCGGTGGCTCGGGGTCTGCCATCGCCCAGCAGTTGCGCCCGCACCCGGCTCCACAGCCCGTCGGCACCGATCAGCGCCATGCCATCGAAGCTCCGGCCGGCACAACGCAGCTGCACGCCGCTATCGCTGGCGACCATGCCTTGCACCGTCTCGCCCAGGGCCAGTGTTATGTGCGGCTCGGCTTGCACTGCACGCAACAGCAGCTGTTGCAAGTCGGCACGGTGCAGCGTGAAGTAGGGAGCCCCATAGCGTTGCTGCGCCAGCGCTCCCAACGGCAACCGGCCCAACTCGGCACCGCTGTCTGCGGCATGCACTTCCAGCCGCTCGGGCGTTGCCGCCAGCTGCGCCAGTTCGCTCCCCAGCCCCCAGGCCTGCAGCCGGCGCACGGCGTTTGGCCCCAGTTGCAGCCCGGCGCCAGCCTCGCTCAGCAGGCTGCTCTGCTCTACCACCTGTACCGTTTGGCCGGCACGGGCACAGGCCAGTGCCGCGGCCAGACCACCGATGCCGGCACCAGCCACCAGAATCTGTTCCATGCCGCCATTGTGACCAGCCAGGCTGGCGCGTCTGAGGTGCGCCGTGTATGCTGATCCGGCCGATCCGCCACCAACCATGTGCCGTTGATGCCCGCGCCCTCCGCACGCTCCAGCCTACTGCAGCGCTTGCGCTCGCCCGCGCTCGGTCTGGCATTGGCGGCGCTGTTCTGGTCCGGCAACTTCATCGTCGGGCGCGCACTGCGTGGCGTCATTCCACCCTTGTCATTGAACTTCTGGCGCTGGCTGATCGCACTGGCGATCCTGCTGCCATTCTGCTGGAGCGGGCTGCGCCTGCATGGGCCAGCACTGCTGCGCGCCTGGAAGCCGATTGCCGCGCTGGGCCTGAGCGGGCTGGCGGTGTTTCACACCTGCGTCTATCAGGCGCTGGTGACGACCAGCGCCGTCAACGCACTGTTGCTGCTGTCACTGGCACCGTTGCTGATCGCGCTTGGCGCCCACCTGTTCTACGCCGAAGCCCTGTCGGCCCAGCAGGGCCTGGGCATTGCCGTTTCGCTGGCAGGTGCCGTGACGCTGATCGCCCGCGGCCAGTTCTCGCATCTGCTGGACCTGCGCTTTGGCGCGGGCGACCTCTGGATGCTGCTGGCGGTACTGGTGTGGACCGTGTACTCGCTGTTGCTGCGCCATCGGCCGGCGGGTGTGCCGCAAACCGTGCTGCTGTGCGCCTGCAGCGTCGCCGCCGTGCTGTTCATGCTGCCGCTGCAGCTCTGGCTCAGTGCCCATGGCGCGGGTTGGCAGGTCAGCGCCAGCGCCCTGGCCAGCCTGCTCTATGTGTCGCTGTTCGCCTCGGTGCTGGCGTTTCTGTTCTGGAACCAGGGCGTGGCCAAACTCGGGCCCAGCCGTTCCGGCGTCTTCATCCACTTGATGCCGGTCTACGGCGCCGCCCTGGCGTTCCTGTTTCTGGGCGAGGGTGTGCAGTGGTTCCAGTGGGTTGGCGGCGCCCTGGTGTTTGCCGGGCTGGCACTGATGAACTGGCAGCGCGGTCTGGCCTGAGCCACACCGGCCATCCGGATCAACAAGCGTTCAGGTCTGCGCCACCGGCGGCATGGCCACCTCGTCCTCGGCATAGGCCCGGCCTCCGGGTGTCAGCGCCGAATGCTCGCGTTTGGACGTCAGCACCGGGTAGAACATCTCGTGGAACCAGCGCTCCTTGCCGTAGATGCGGTCGTCCATCAGGCCCACGGCAGCCGGATACTGGCGCGTGATGTGGGCGCTGCCGAACAGGATGTCCCAGAAGAACAGCAGGTTGCCGAAATTGCCCTTGTAGTGACCCACGCCGTCCTGGTTGGTGATGGCATGGTGGGCCCAGTGCGTGGCGGGTGTGGAGATGGTGCGCTCCACCAGCCACATCAGCGGCCGCAGCGCGCGGATGCGGTACAGCGGCGCGTCCCATGGAACGGCGCAATGCGCACCCAGGATGACGCTGAGCTTGATGATCAGGTACACCACATAGACCGGCCCGAAGCCCAGGTACACCAGCACGCCCGAGACCCACAGCCCCGGCATCATCAGGTAGTAGAAGAAGTTGTTGCGGTAGGTGATGCGGATGCTCATGTAGTGCGCCGTGTGGTGCGCCCGGTGCAGCGGCCACAGCAACGGCGTGTGCGAGATCCGGTGCCACCAGTACTGCGTCATGTCATCACCGACCAGCAGGATCGCGAACATCGCCCACCAGGGCAGGCCGGCCAGCGCGCTGCGGTATTCCGGCGCCAGCAGCTGGCCCAGGGTGCCGGTGACGACAAAAATCAGCGGCTGGATGATGCCCAGCAGGCTCAGGAACATCAGCAGTTCGAGCTTGCCATCATCCTTGGTAGCGTTGAACTGGCGGTAGCGCCGGCTGGCCCATTCCATGGCGGCAAAGCCGCACATGATGAGCAGCAGCGTCAGGTTCTGCGTGGCTGGGTTCACGTGGTCTCCTCGTGTGGTGGCGCATTGTTGGGTCTGCGCCGGCTTTCGTCCAATGCATTTATTTGCTAAAGTCAATGCAGTGACTGCATATACAAGCTTGCTGTTCCCGCCATGGACCTGAAGCGCCTGAAACATCTGGTGGCGCTGGCCGACACCCGCAACTTCGTCCGTGCCGCCGCCAGCGTGCACCTGACCCAGAGCGCCTTCAGCCGCAGCATCCAGGCGGCCGAGGCCGAGCTGGAGCTGCAGCTGTTCGACCGCGGCACGCTGCTAGTCACGCCCACGCCGGCCGGCGCTTTCGTGGTGGAGCGTGCCCGCAAACTGTTGTTTGACAGCCGCTGCCTGGAACGCGACCTGCACCTGTACCGGCAAAGCCTGCTGGGTGACCTGGCCTTTGGTGTCGGGCCGTTTCCCGCCGCCACGCTGCTGCCACACCTGATCCCGGAACTGCGCCAGCGCTTTGCCGGCGTCAAGGTTCGGGTGGAGGTGAACAACTGGCGCTACCTGGCCGAGCACCTGCGCACCGAGGAACTGGATTTCTTCGTGGCCGACACGCGGGACCTGCCGGGCGGCTCCGACCTGCAGGTACAGCCTCTGGCACGCCAGCATGGCGGCTTCTATGTGCGCGCCGGCCATCCGCTGCTGCGGCATCGCGGCTTGCGCGCCGCGGACCTGGCGGCCTGTGGCCTGGCCAGCGTGCGCCTGCCGCAGGCAATCCGCGCCAGCCTGGCAAGGCTGTTCGAAGTGGCCGGCGCCGACGCCTTGCCGCTGGCCCTGGAGTGTGACGATGTCCACACCCTGGTGCGCGCGGCCCTGACCTCCGACACGGTGCTCGCCGCAACCCACGCAGCGGTGGCGGAACAGGTTGCAGCCGGGCAGCTGCTGCCGCTCGAGCTGCCAGGCTTGCCACCGCTCTACAACGAGATGGGCATCGTCTGGCTCAAGGGCCGCAGCCACTCGCCGGTGGCGCAGTTTGTGGTGGAACGGCTGATGGGGCTGGCGCGGGAGGTTGCGGGCGCAGCACCCCTGGTGCCAGTTCCGGCACGGGCACGGAAGCGGTAGCGCTGGCAAACGGGCTGCAAGGCTCACCAGAAAAGCACGAGCCGCTCCTAAAGCAATAGCGTCTGCGGGCTGCTACAGGCGTCGCTGCTGCTTCCGCCTTACCTTGGCCGTTGGCCGCGACGCATTGGCCGGCAAGGATGCAACAATTGCCCTTGTTGCATTCAATCGGAAAACGTTGTCGCCATGAACGCAAGCGCCGCTTCGCTGGACCTGAGCTCGTTTGGCAATGCCCTGGCTTCGCTGAAGCGGGCACTGGCCCGCTCCGGCGCTGCGGGTGCGCAAGACGAAGAATTGCGAGACGCATGCATCCAGCGCTTTGAGTACACCTTCGAGTTGAGCTGGAAGATGCTCAAGCGTCGCCTGGAGCTGGATCTGCCGGATTCGCACAGTGTGGATGGCATGAGTTTCAGGGACTTGGTGCGCACAGGAGCCGAGCGTGGCCTGCTGAGCGACGTGGATGCGTGGATGCTGTTCCGGGAAAAGCGCAACATCACCTCACACACCTACAACGCCGCGAAAGCAGCAGAAGTGGCTGCCGTCATCCCGGACTTTGCAAGGCTTGCTGAAGACTTGCATGGACAGCTGCAGGCTCGGGGATAGCGCCATGCTCAATGCACCCGCTCCCCATGTAGCCTTGGTCGCGCGGTTGCTGGCAAACCGGTTGCCCCATGCCACAGCCATGGCCTTTGGCTCGCGTGTGCCCGGTTGGCCTTTTGGGCGGGGCGCCAAACCCCACTCCGACCTGGATATGGCGCTATGGGGTTTGCGTGCCGGCGACGACCTCGCTTTGGCCCACCTGCGGGCCGATCTGGAGGAGAGCAATTTGCCATGGCGGGTTGACCTGACTGAAGCCTCGGACCTGCCTGCACCTCTGCGGGAGTTGGTGATCTCGGCCGGCCACCTGCTGTGCGGCCAGCCTGTACAGCGTGCTCTTACGACCTAGGGTCGCAACCGGACCAACCCGTTCAAGCCAGTAGCTGCCGCAGCACATACGGCAGGATGCCGCCGTGCTGGTAGTAGTCGACCTCGATCGGGGTGTCCACGCGCAGCGTCACCACCACACTCTGGCGGCTGCCGTCGGGGCGGATGATGACCAGCGTGGCCTCGCTTTGCGGCTTCAACGCCGAGTCAGGATGGACCTCGATGGTCTCGGCGCCGGTCAGGCCCAGGGACTGCCAAGAGTCTTCCCCGCGGAACTGCAGCGGCAGCACGCCCATGCCCACCAGGTTGCTGCGGTGGATGCGCTCGAAGCTGCGCGCCACCACCGCCTTGATGCCCAGCAGCTGCGTGCCCTTGGCGGCCCAGTCGCGGCTGGAACCGGTGCCGTATTCCTCGCCGGCAAAGATGACGGTGGGCACGCCCTGGGCGATGTAGCGCATCGCGGCGTCATAAATGAACATTTTTTCCCCGGCACTGGCGCCGCCCTGGAACAGCGTCAGCCCGCCCTCCTCGCGCGCGCCGTCGGCGGCGGCGGGCAGCATCAGGTTCTTGATCCGTACATTGGCAAAAGTGCCGCGCATCATCACGTCGTGGTTGCCGCGGCGCGCGCCATAGCTGTTGAAGTCGGCCTTCATCACACCGTTGTGCAGCAGCCACTGGCCGGCGGGTGAGCTGTCCTTGATGGAGCCGGCCGGTGAGATGTGATCCGTGGTGATCGAGTCACCAAACAGCGCCATGATCCGCGCGCCGCGCACCGCCACCGCAGAGCCGTCAGACGGAGAATTGCCCGCAGAGCCTTTGGATACAGCACGGGCCGCTCCTGGATCCATAGCAAAGTCGTGGAAGAAGGGCGGCTCGGCAATGTAGGTGCTCTTGGGCCAGGTGTAGGTATCTCCGGCCACGCCGCGGATCGCACCCCAGAGCTTGCCGGGCTCGGTCTTCACCAGGCCGTAGTTGGCGCGGAAGGCGCGGCCGTTCATGGCGAACTTCAACAGCTTGTAGATCTCGTCGCTGCTGGGCCAGATATCGCCCAGGTAGACATCGCGGCCACCCTTGCCCTGCCCCAGCGGCTGGATCATCAGGTCCACCATCACGTTGCCGGCAATGGCGTACGCCACCACCAGCGGCGGCGAGGCCAGGAAGTTGGCCTTCAGGTTCGGATGGATGCGGGCCTCGAAGTTGCGGTTGCCCGACAACACGGCGGCGCAGACCAGTTCGTTGGCGGTGATGGTGGCGTTGAGCTCGGGTGTCAGGTCGCCGGCATTGCCGATGCACGTGGTGCAGCCATAGCCCACCACGTCGAAGCCCAGCTTCTGCAGGTAGGGCAACAGGCCGGTCTGCGTCAGGTAATCGGTGACGATGCGCGAGCCCGGCGCCAGCGAGGTCTTGATGTGCGGCCGCACCTTCAGCCCTGCCTCCACCGCCTTCTTGGCCAGCAGGCCGGCGGCCAGCAGCACGCTGGGGTTCGAGGTGTTGGTGCAGCTGGTGATGGCGGCGATCAGCACGTCGCCATTGCCCACGCTGATGCCGGGTACGGCCTTGGTGGCGCGGCTCACCGGCGCATGGTCTGCGGCCAGGGTGGGCCGGTTGCCCTCCATCTCCACCACGGTGCGGGCCGAACCTGGCGCCGGTGGTGCGGCGATGGGCGCGGCGGCGGACACCGGCACGTCAGCCGGGCGCACCTGGTGCCGCGTGTGCAGCAAGGCCGCCGGCCGGTTGAAGCCGTTGTCCGCACTGCCTTTGCTGAACAGGGATGCAAACTGCGTCGCCACCTGGCCCAGCTCGATCCGGTCCTGTGGCCGCTTCGGACCGGCCAGGCTGGGCGTCACCTGGCCCAGATCGAGCCGCACCACCTGCGAATAGTGGATGGCGCCGGCCAGCGGCACGCCAAACAGGCCCTGGGCCCGGTAGTAGGCCTCGAAGGTTTCGATCTCGGCTTTGCTGCGGCCTGTGCCCTTGAAATAGTCGATGGTCTTCTCGTCCACCGGAAAGAAGCCCATGGTGGCACCGTATTCGGGGGCCATGTTGGCGATCGTGGCGCGGTCCGGCAGGGCCAGGGTACGCGTGCCATCGCCAAAGAACTCGACAAACTTGCCCACCACCTTTTCCCGGCGCAGCAACTCCGTGACCGTGAGCACCAGGTCTGTGGCGGTGACGCCCTCGCGCAGCCGGCCGGTCATCTCGAAACCCACCACGTCTGGTGTGAGGAAGTACACCGGTTGGCCCAGCATGGCGGCCTCGGCCTCGATGCCGCCCACGCCCCAGCCCACCACGCCAATGCCGTTGATCATGGTGGTGTGGCTGTCGGTGCCCACCAGCGTGTCCGGGTAGTAGACGCCGGCCTGGTTCTTGTGCACGCCGCGTGCCAGGTACTCCAGATTCACCTGGTGCACGATGCCGAAGCCCGGCGGCACCACGCCAAAGGTGTCGAAGGCCTGCATGCCCCATTTCATGAACTCGTAGCGCTCGCGGTTGCGCTGGAACTCCAGCTTCATGTTCAGGTCCAGCGACTTCGCCGTACCGTAGTGGTCGACCATGATCGAGTGGTCCACCACCAGGTCCACCGGCACCAGCGGCTCGATCGAGCCCGGGGGTCGCCCCAGTCGCGCGGCGACGGCGCGCATCGCCGCCAGGTCGGCCAGCAGCGGCACGCCTGTGAAGTCCTGCAGCACCACCCGCGCCACCACGAAAGGGATTTCCTCGGTGCGGTCAGCGTTCGGGAACCAGTTGGCAAGCTGGCGCACATGCTCGGCGTGGACCTTCTTGCCGTCGCAGTTGCGCACCACCGACTCCAGCACGATCCGCATCGAGACCGGCAGCCGGCTCACCTTGGGAAACTGCTGCGCCAGGACCGGCAGCGAGTGGTACTTCCCGCTCTTGCCCGAGGGCGTGCGGAAAGTCTTGAGGGTGTTGGCGAAAGCGTTTTGCATGGTCAGACTTTCTCTATGCGGCATGAGGCAGGTAGCGGACCGCGAGCACGCCGTCGATGGCCCGCAGCGCGGCAAGCACCGACTCGCCCGCCGGGCTGTCGACGTCGACCAGCGTGTAGGCCATGTCGCCACGCGACTTGTTGACCATGTTGTGGATGTTCAGGCCGGCCTGCGCCATCGCGGTGGAGATCTGCCCCAGCATGTTGGGCACGTTGGCATTGGCGATCGCCACCCGGTAGTTCGATTCGCGTCCCATCGCGACGCTGGGGAAATTCACCGCGTTGGCGATGTTGCCGTTCTCCAGGGAGTCGCGCAGCTGGTCGGCCACCATGATGGCGCAGTTCTCTTCCGCCTCCCGTGTGGACGCGCCCAGGTGTGGCAGCGCGACCACTTTCGGATGGCGCAGGATCGTGCCGTCCGGAAAGTCGCAGATGTACCAGCCGAGCTGGCCGGCCCCGAGCGCGGCCAGGACCGCGGCATCGTTGACCACCCCCTCGCGCGAAAAATTCAGCAGCACCGCCCCGGGCTTCATCAGCACCACGTTCTGTTCGTTCACGAGGTTGCGGGTGGCATCCACCAGCGGTACATGCAGGCTGACGAAGTTGGCGTTCTTCAGCACGTCGGCCACGCTGGCGGCCTTCTTCACCTGCGCCGGCAGGCTCCAGGCGGCGTCCACCGTGATGTCGGGGTCGTAGCCCAGCACGTTCATGCCCAGCTTGATGGCGGCGTCCGCCACCAGGCAGCCGACCTTGCCCAGGCCGACGATGCCCAGCGTCTGGCCGGCCAGCTCGAAGCCGGCGAAATCCTTCTTGCCGCTTTCCACCACCTTGTCCAGGTGCGGCGCCGCCGGATCGAGCGCGGCGACGAAGGCCAGCGCCGGCGCCAGGTTGCGCGCCGCCAGCAGCATGCCGGCCAGCACCAGTTCCTTGACCGCATTGGCATTGGCACCAGGCGCATTGAACACCGGAATGCCGCGCGCGCTCATTGCCTGCACTGGAATGTTGTTGGTGCCCGCGCCGCAGCGGCCGATCGCCTGCACGCTGGGCGCGATCTGCATCGCGTGCATGTCGGCCGATCGCACCAGCACGGCATGCGGCTCGGCCAGCTCCTTGCCGGTGAGGTAGCGGCCCGCCGGCAGCCGCTGCAGTCCGTTCTCCGAAATCTGGTTGAGCACCAGCACGCGGAACGCAGGCGTCGCGGCTTCAGCCATGCTGCGTCTCGAATTCCTTCATGTACTGCACCAGGGCGCGCACGCCCTCGATCGGCATCGCGTTGTAGATCGACGCCCGCATGCCGCCCACCACCCGGTGGCCCTTGAGCTGGATCATGCCCTTGGCCTGCGCGCCCTTGAGGAACGGCTCGTCGAGCGCCGCGTCCTTCAGGTGGAACGGCACATTCATCAGCGAGCGGTCGTCCCGCGCCACCGCGTTGCTGAAAAAGCTGCTCTGGTCCAGGAAGTCGTACAGCACCTTTGCCTTGGCGCGGTTGTGCTCCTGCATCGCCGCCAGGCCGCCGCGCTGCTTCACATGCTTGAGCACGAGGCCCGCGATGTAGATCGCGTAGGTCGGCGGCGTGTTGTACATCGAGTCGTTGTCGGCCTGCGTCTTGTAATTGAACGCGGACGGGGTGACAGGCAGGGCGTGGCCGATCAGGTCGTCGCGCACGATCACCACCGTCAGGCCGGAGGGCCCCATGTTTTTCTGCGCGCCGGCATAGATCAATCCGTATTTGCTGACGTCGATCGGGCGCGACAGGATGTTGGAGGACATGTCGGCCACCAGCGGCACGGCGCCGGTGTCGGGCGTCCAGTGGTACTCCACGCCGCCGATGGTCTCGTTGGAGCAGATGTGGACGTAGGACGCGCCGGCGTCGAGCTTCCACTGGGACTGTTTCGGGATCGCGGTGAAGTTGCCGGCTTCGCCGCTGGCGGCGATGGTCACCTTGCCATAGGTCTTGGCTTCCTTGAGCGACTTCTTGGACCACTCTCCGGTGTTCACGTAGTCGGCGCTGCCGGTCTTGCCGATCAGGTTCATCGGCACGATGGCGTTCTCGCCGATCGCGCCGCCCTGCATGAACAGCACCTTGTAGCCGGCCGGGATTCCCATCAGCTCGCGCAGCAGGCTTTCGGTCTCGGCATGGATGCCCATGAACTCCTTGCCGCGATGGCTCATCTCCATCACCGACATGCCGCTGCCATGCCAGTCCAGCATCTCCTCTGCGGCCTGGCGCAGGACGGATTCGGGCAGGGTGGCGGGTCCAGGGCTGAAATTGAAGACGCGTGTCATTGGGAAAACCTTCTCCGGGGATGGCAGCAGCATACAAGAGGA
>JANMKM010000157.1:0-2776 GCA_031372035.1 Rhodoferax sp.
CATATTGCGCCGGTACTGCCCGCCCACCTCGAACAGGGCGTTGGTGATCTGACCGAGTGAACAGACGCGCACGGCGTCCATCAGCACTTCGAACACATTGCGGTCCTCGATCACGGCGCGCTGCAGGCGGCGGATCTGCTCAGGCGCCTGCTCGGCGTTGCGCGCATGGAACGCGGCCAGGCGTTGGAGCTGGCTCTGCTTTTCTTCGTCGGTGGAGCGGGCCAGCTCCAGCTTGTCCTGCACTGCGTCGCCATGGCGCGGCGCACGCTGTCCTTGGTTGGCGTGGTGATGGCCTCGTCAAAGGCGTTGGTGTGCAGGGTGCGGCCCGGCGTCTGGATGTGCTACCTTACTTGGATCGCGGCCCAGTCCGCGGTCAGACAGACCTTTGGCCATATCCGCTTAGCAGTGATGTGAAAATTGATAGATGATCAAGAGCCACGACCTTTTCAACTCCATTTGGAGCATTGCTGACTTGCTCCGTGGCCCCTACCGCTTCACGCAGCCATGCCCATTGTCTGAAGTCGATGCGGACCTCAAGCGCGCCGAAGCGGAGACAATGCGCCTGGCAAGCGACGTGACACAGGGGACCCGTGCGTGACGGCTCTGGAGTTGCTCGAAAGCCTGAACCTGCTGGACGAGCAGGAGCGAATAGAAGCCAAACGCGCCTGTGAGGTTGGCTAGTCGCTGTTGGAAACCGTATGCGCATTCGCCAACGAGCCCGGCCTGGGCGGCGGCTGGCTCCTTTTGGGCGTGGTGCGTGAGGAGCAGGCGCTGTTCCCGGCTTACGAGGTGGAAGGTATTGACCACCCCGAGAAACTTGGCACCGACATCGCCACCCAATGCCGCAACACCTTCAACCAACCTTTGCGCGTAGACATTGGCACTGAGGTGATCAACGGCAAGACGGTGATGGTGGTACATGTGCCCGAGGCGCAGCCACAGGACAAACCGGTCTTCTTCAAAGCCCAAGGCCTGCCGAAAGGCGCCTTCCGACGCATCAGCAGTACGGACCAACACTGCACCGATGATGACCTGGCCGTTTTCTACCAGGGTCGCCAGCAGGAGACTTTCGACGCAAGTTTTGCGGCCGAGGCCACACTTGGCGACCTGCTGCCGGAAGCCATGGCAGATTATCGCCAATCCCGCGCCGAAGCCAACCCTGATGCGGAAGAGCTGCGTTGGACGGATGAGGATTTGTTGCAATCGCTGGGCTGCATGCGGCGCAACGCTCTGGGTGTATGGCAACCCACAGTCGCCGGCCTTATGCTGTTTGGTAAGCCATCTGCGCTGCGCCGCTGCTTCCCCATGATGCGTGTGGACTACATTCGTGTGCCCGGGCGCGAGTGGGTGCCGCACCCGGATCATCGCTTTCACACCACAGACATGCGTGACCCGATGCTTCGCCTGGTCCGTCGTGCGCAAGCCGCCATCCTGGATGACATGCCCAAGGGTTTTGCCCTGGAGGAAGGCAACTTGCAGCGGCAGGACAAACCCGCCATTCCGTTGCGGGTGATTCGAGAGGCGCTGGTCAACGCGCTGATGCACCGGAGTTACCGCAGCCACAGCCCGGTGCAGATCATCCGTTATGCCAACAGGCTGGAGATTCGCAACCCCGGCTTTTCACTCAAGTCGCAAGACCACCTGGGCGAGCCGGGTTCCCAGTTGCGCAACCCCCGTATTGCCGCAGCCTTGTATGACACTCGGCTGGCGGAGACCAAGGGCAGTGGCATACGCGTCATGCGGGAAAGCATGGAACAGGCGGGCCTGACGCCCCCTCTATTCGAGTCCGACCGAGGCAACGACCAGTTTGTCGCGCGGTACTTCTTTCATCACTTTCTGGGTGCCGAGGACATCACCTGGCTGGCCCAGTTCAAGGATCTGCACCTGACCGATGACGAAGCCAAAGCGCTGATAGTCGTGCGCGAGGCGGGCGCCATCAACAATGGCGCTTACCGCGAGCTGACCAAAGTGGACACCCTGGCCGCCAGCCAGGCCTTGCGACGTCTGCGGGATGCAGGGTTGCTGGTGCAGAAAGGGCGTGGCTCAGCCACCTACTACGTTCCTGCCCGGAGCTTGTTGGATAACGGCCAACCTAGCAAGCTCGGCGCCTTATCTAGTGACCCCGGCGGCTTATCTAGCAACTCCCTGTCCTTATCTAGCAACCCCGGCGGCTTATCTAGTAACCCCCTACACCAACCGGGCAGTCCCCACCCCGTATCGAGCAAGTTCGACGAGAACCTGCGCAGCCAACTGCTGAACGATGTCCCCGGGGCTCTGGCCGCCCGGATAGGCGCCATTGGGCAACGCCACCCACCCCAGGAGGTTCGAGAACTGGTGCAAGCACTGTGTGCCGTACGGGCATGGCGCGTTGACGAACTGTCTACCGTGCTGCGCCGCAACCCCGAGGTTGTGCGGCAGAACTACCTGCGGCCGCTGATGCGCGAGGGTCGGCTGGTCATGACCAACCCGAAAGGGCCCAACGATCCGCAGCAGGCGTATCGGGTGGTGGAGGGACATCAACATGGGTGACTTTTTCGCTGGGAAAGCGATCGGAACCCTCATGGATAAAGCACGAGCAGCTATCTAATAGATAGCGATTCGGCGGCGAATCACCATCCGCGGCGCCCCCCGCAAGCTACATATTGCGCCGGTACTGCCCGCCCACCTCGAACAGGGCGTTGGTGATCTGACCGAGTGAACAGACGCGCACGGCGTCCATCAGCACTTCGAACACATTGCGGTCCTCGATCACGGCGCGCTGCAGGCGGCGGATCTG
>JANMKM010000203.1:0-3026 GCA_031372035.1 Rhodoferax sp.
GTGGCGGATGCCGGACTGAAAAGCACTGTCGTGCCGGTTTCCTGGGAAATGGCCCACGACCGGCAGTTCAGTCGTATCGCCGCCAGCGGGCAGGCGCAGGCGTCGGCGGAACTGGGGTATTCCGTGCACGTGGAAGTGCCCGGCTTGGAGCCTGACCGCTGGTACTTCTACCGTTTCACCGCTGGTAGCGCCAGCAGCATGGTGGGACGCACCCGCACCTTGCCGCTGCCGGACGCCACGGTGAACCGTATCCGTCTGGCCTATGCCTCCTGCCAGCGCTGGGAGCACGGCTACTTCAGCGCCTACCGCCACATGTTGCAGGAAGAGCCCGACGCGGTGCTTTTTCTGGGCGATTACATCTACGAGCACAGCCGCGGCCAGCGGCCGGCGCGCAAGGTCCTGGGCCCGCCAGCGGTGACGCTGGACGACTACCGGGTGCGCTATGCCCAGTACAAGATGGATCCGGACCTGCAGGCCATGCATGCAGCCTGTCCCTGGCTGCTGATCTGGGACGACCACGAGGTGCAGAACGACTACGCCGGGGAGCGTGCCGGCGAGGGTGCACCCGAGGTGGCGGACTTTGGCGCCCGCCGGACCGCCGCCTACCAGGCCTTCTACGAGAACCTGCCGCTGCACAGCATGGTGCTGACCCGGGCTTTCGCCGGTCTGGCCGGTGGCTCGGAAATGCGGATCTACCAGCAGCAGGCCTTTGGTCGCCTGCTGAATCTGCGCCTGCTCGACACCCGGCAGTACCGTGACCCGCAGCTGTGCAACCCGGGCGGGCGCAATGGCTCCTCCACGCTGGACCCGGCAAGCTGCGAGGGCTGGAACAACCCGGCACGCACGCTGCTGGGTGCCGCGCAGGAGCAGTGGCTGGACGCCAGCCTGGCGCGCGCTGGCGGCCACACCTGGAACCTGATCGGCCAGCAGTCGCTCTTTGGCCAGCGCAACATGGCAGGTGGCCAGCGGCAGGTGTTCTGGAATGACGGCTGGGACGGTTATGGCGCGGCCCGCAAGCGCCTGACAGAGAGTCTGCAGCGGCATGCCGTGGGCAATGCCGTGTTGCTGGGTGGCGATGTGCACGAGAACTGGGTCGGCCATGTCAAGGCCGACTACGGCAACCCGGCCAGTGCCAGCCTGGGCGTGGAGTTCTGCGGCACCAGCATCAGTTCACGCGCCGGTGACACCGGCAAGACGCCGGACCGGCTGGCGGCGAATCCGCACTTCCTGTTTGCGGATGCCGAGCGCAGGGGCTATGGCATCGCCGATTTCACACCGACCCAACTGACGACCACGTTGCGGGTGGTGGACGACGTCACACGTGCAGACACCAAGATCGAAACCCTGGCCCGCTTTACGGTGGCAGCCGGTCAGCCCCGGATTGAGCGTGCCTGAGGGTGTCGGCGAAGAGCCCAAGCGCTATCGTTTCAGGAGTGCTCCGTGCTTTATCCATGCGCCTCCTGGCGTGTTTCACCTCTGAAAATGCGGTGAAAACCGGTGTCTCAGGCCGTCTGCAGCAGTTCCAGCAGCCGGTCCAGGCCGCCGGATTCGATCGAGACCATGGCCTGCTCGCGCACTTTGGGCTTGGCATGGTAGGCCACGGACAGGCCGGCGGCATCCATCATCGGCAGGTCGTTGGCGCCGTCGCCCATGGCGATGGATTCCGAGGGGTCGATGTCGAGCTGCTCGCAGGTCTGCAGTAGCATGCGGCGCTTTTCCGCGCCGTCGCAGATGTCGCCCCAGTCCTGGTCCACCAGTTCACCGGTGAGCAGACCGTTGGCAACACCCAGCACGTTGGAACGGGTGTAGTCGATCCCCAGCCGGTCGCGCACCCGGTCGGTGAAGAAGGTGAAGCCACCGCTGACCAGCAACAGCTTGAGATCGGAGTCCTTGCAGGCAGCCACCAGCGCCTCGGCACCCGGGTTCAACCGCAGCCGTTGCTGGTACACCTGCTCCATGCTGTCCACGCTCACGCCCTTGAGCAGTGCCACCCGCAACCGCAGGCTGTGCTTGTAGTCGGCAATCTCGCCGCGCATAGCGGCCTCGGTGATGGCCGCCACCTCGGCCTTGCGCCCCGCTGCGTCCGCGATCTCGTCGACGCACTCGATGTTGATCAGGGTGGAGTCCATGTCGAAGGCAATCAGGCGGAAATCGCTCAAGCGCAGCGGCGGCACAAAACGCTGGATCACCAGCCCGGGAGCAAGAACCTGTGGGGACACTGACATGGCGCGGATTGTCGCATTGGCCTTGTGGCCGGCACGGCCGTTTGCTGCACTGCGGGAGACCGAACGCGCTCCACCCATAATCCAGCCCCATGTCTGTGATTACTCTGCTCGACGCCCAGCTCGCTTTCGGCCATGTGGCCCTGCTCGACCATGCTGATTTTTCATTGGAGGCGCAGGAGCGCGTTGGCCTGATCGGGCGCAACGGCACCGGCAAGTCTTCACTGCTGAAGATCCTGGCGCAGCTGGAAAAGGCCGACGACGGCGTGCTGCAACTGCAGCAGGGCCTGCGCGTGGCCTACGTAGCGCAGGAGCCCGATCTGGACCCGGACGCTACGATTTTCGAAGCGGTCGGGGCTGGCCTGGCCTGGGCCCGCGGCCTGATCGACCAGTATCTGACAGGCGAGGGCGATCTCGACGCGTTGCAGACCGCAATCGAATCCGTGGATGGCTGGAACTGGGAGCAGCGGGTGGAGGAAACCCTGAGTCACCTGAACCTGCAGCCCGAGGCGCTGATCGCCACGCTCTCAGGTGGTACCCGCAAACGGGTGGCGCTGGCGCAGTCGCTGGTGGCGCGGCCGGATGTGCTGTTGCTGGATGAGCCCACCAACCATCTGGACCTGGATGCCATCATGTGGCTGCAGGAGCTGCTGCGCAACTTCAAGGGCAGCGTCGTCACGATCAGCCACGACCGCGCATTTCTGGACGCCGTCTGCAGCCGCATCGTGGAGCTGGACCGGGGCCGGCTGCTGAGCTATCCCGGCAACTTTGCCGCCTACCTGACGCAGAAAGCGGAACAGCTCG
>JANMKM010000307.1:0-6078 GCA_031372035.1 Rhodoferax sp.
AGTCAGCATGTCATTTCTCCAGAATAAAAAATTAGATCAGAAGTTATCTGCGCCGAACCTGAGCTTTCGGGCTCAGTTATGGTGCAGTGCAGCATGGAGTGAATTATAGGGAGAGGCCGGTTCATTGCAAGCAGATTTTGCTGCATTGCACCATTTTAGAACGGTGATTCTAGAAAAGCGTTTCATCACACTCCCGACACAATGTACTGATGAAGGTCTTTTACTCTGGTGCGTTTACGCTGCCACTGCCGCAGGGGCACCGGTTTCCTATGGAGAAGTACGGCCTGCTGCGCCGGAAGATTGCAGACGAACTGCCTCAGGTGGCTGTACTTCCCGCTCGTCCGGCAAGTGACGATGAACTGTTGCACGTTCACAGTGGCGAATACGTCGCATCCATCGTCGAAGGCTCGGTGTCGGCTGGGGCCATGCGCGAAATCGGGTTTCTCTGGAGTCCTGCAATGGTGGAGCGCTCGCGCCGCTCGGTTGGTGCAACGATCGCTGCTGTGGGCGCGGCGCTGGAGGAGGGCGTCGCCGCCAACATGGCCGGCGGTACCCACCATGCGTATGCCGATCGTGGCAGCGGCTTTTGCGTATTCAACGACGTCGCTGTCGCTGTCCGGATTGCGCAGGCGGAGGTGTCGCAGCCCACAGGTGCCAGGTTGGACGTAGCTGTGATCGATCTGGATGTGCATCAGGGAAATGGCACCGCGCACATATTCGCCCACGATCCCGGTGTTTTCACGTTGTCTTTGCATGGGGCAAAGAATTTCCCGTTTCGCAAGGAGAGCAGTGATCTGGATGTGCCGCTACCAGATGGCTGCATCGATGCAGTCTACATGGAGGCACTGGACAAGGCTTTGGACACCCTGGACATGCGGTTCGAGCCGGGTCTGGTGTTCTACGTGGCGGGGGCTGATCCGCACGAAGGTGATCGTCTGGGCCGGCTCAAGCTCAGTTTCGACGGCTTACGCGTGCGTGATAACCGCGTGTTTGAATGGTGCTGGAAGCGCCGCATTCCGCTGGTCATGGCAATGGGGGGTGGCTATGGTACTGACATTCATGCGACAGTCCAGGTTCAGACCAGCACCTTTGCTATCGCTCTTGCATATTGGCAGCGCTGGAGAGGGTTGGCACCGGCCATGGCGGGCACTGGCAAAATGGGTATCGATGCATGAACCCATGAGTGACCGACCTCAACCCACCACTCGCGACCACTACCGCAGCTTCAGGCAGATTACGACGCGCTGGATAGACAACGATGCCTATGGGCACGTGAACAACGTTGTCTACTACAGCTGGTTTGACACGGCGGTCAACGCCTGGTTGATCGAGCAGGGCGTGCTGGATATCGCGCACAGCGAGACCATCGGTCTGGTAGTTGAGACCAGCTGCAACTATTTCGCACCATTGGCGTTTCCGCAGTTGGTGGAAGCCGGCATCCGTGTGGCGCGGGTTGGACGTTCCAGCGTGCGCTATGAAGTCGGTTTGTTTGCGGCGGACTCCTCGACGACCGCGGCCCGGGGGCATTTCGTCCATGTCTATGTTGGCCGAAACTCGATGCGCCCGGTAGACCTGCCTGCACCACTCAAAATTGTTCTGGAAACCCTCGCATGACGCACACCATTGTTGACGCAGCCATCACTTCCCGCATGGCGGTTCGGGCCTTTACCCAGCAGGCCGTGGCCCGAGAGGATATCGAAGCACTGCTGCAGGTTGCAAGCCGTGCTGCATCGGGCACCAATACCCAGCCCTGGAAGGTGTACGTGTTGCAAGGCGCCAGCCGCGACACACTGGTTGCCAAAGTCTGCTCAGCACACGATGCAGTCCGGGCCCGACCGGAACTGGCCCAGCAGTATCGCGAAGCCTACGATTACTACCCCGAAAAATGGGTCAGCCCCTACATTGACCGGCGCCGGGAGAACGGCTGGGGCCTGTATGGCTTGCTGGGAATCGGCAAGGCCGACAAGGACAAGATGCACGCCCAGCATCAGCGCAATTACCGGTTTTTTGATGCGCCGGTGGGCATGTTCTTCACCCTGGACCGCGTCCTCGGGCGCGGCTCGCTGGTGGACTACGGAATATTCCTGCAAAGCATCATGGTGGCTGCCCGTGGCCGTGGCCTGAGCACCTGTCCGCAAGCCGCATGGAACGGGTTCTCATCGATCATCCTGCCGCACATGGGTGCCGGGCCAGATGAGATGCTGGTGTGCGGCATGTCTCTGGGCCATGCCGATGAATCTCATATTGTCAACTCCTTCCACACGCCGCGGGTGCCGGTGAGTGACTTCACCAAGTGGCTGCAATGATGCACTTGCCGGGCGCGATGGGTCGATGATCTTCATTGCAGTCCAATTCCTCAATGGGCTGGCGTATGCGACCACGCTATTCCTGATGGCAGCGGGTCTGACCCTGATCTTCGGTGTCACCCGGATCGTCAATTTTGCCCATGGCAGCTTCTTCATGCTGGGCGCTTTGGTCACTGCCCATGTCTTGGGTGTCTGGTTGCCCGCATGGGCCGAAGCGCCGGCACTGTATCTGTTGGCCATGCTGATGGGGGCCGGTGCGGCTGCTGCGACTGGCGCGGCGGCTGAGTTCCTGTTACTGCGACGCATGTACGGCGTCCCTGAGCTCTACCAGTTGGTTGCGACTTTCGGGCTGTCGTTGTGTCTGCATGACGTCATGCTGTGGGCATTTGGTCCGCAAGAGGTCTTCGCTCCACGTTTTCCGGGTCTTCGGGGTGCTGTCGAAATAGGGGGGGAATACTTTCCGCAGTATCAGCTTCTGATAATCCTGCTGGGCCCGTTGACCTGGCTGGGTCTACACCTCCTGTTGCATGGCGCCCGCTTCGGCCAGAGGTTGCGCGCAGCCACCATGGATCGCGACATGCTTTCGGCGTTGGGCGTCAATCCGCGGCCAATAATGCTGGGTGCCGTGGTGCTGGGTTGTGCCATGG
Organism: Rhodoferax sp.; assembly: GCA_031372035.1. Lineage (GTDB taxonomy): Bacteria > Pseudomonadota > Gammaproteobacteria > Burkholderiales > Burkholderiaceae_C > CAISIP01. The sequence goes on from JANMKM010000307.1 coordinate 2,954, forward strand.
CCGGCCTGGGCGGCGCCTTGCAGGTGCCGCGCGAGCCAGCCCATTTGCAAATGGATGTGGGCGTGGTGGTGGAGACCTTTGTGGTGGTGGTGACAGGTGGCCTGGGCAGCATAGCCGGAGCCTTCTTCGCGGCCTTGCTCATCGGACTGATCCATGCCTTTGGCAGCGCCTACTTCCCCCAGGCCACGCTGGTCCTGGTGTTCCTGACAATGGCACTGGTGTTGGCACTGCGACCACATGGTTTGCTTGGCGGGTCGATCGCCGGCAACCAGCGTGAACCGGCCCTGATTTTTCGATTGCCACGACGAGCCGGGATGCTGCTTGGCTATGCCGTGGTGCTGTCGCTGCTCGGCAGCGCCTGGATCGGTGGTGTCTATTGGCGCTCGCTCGCCGCCGATGCCCTGATCTTGCTCATATTCGGCATCAGCTTGCAGGCCATGATGGCGTTGGGGGGCATGGTCAGTTTTGGCCATGCAGCCTATTACGCATTGGGAGCCTATGGTGCGGCCCTGGCCCACCAGGTCGGGGGCGCGGGGTTGCCAGTTGCCGTGGCCGCCGGTTGTCTGCTGGCGCTGACGGTTGCGCTGCTGTTCGGCGCTGCCCTGATCCGCAGCGCCGGAGTCTACCTTGCCATGCTGTCGTTGGCGTTGGCGCAGGTCGTCTGGGCACTGGCGACCCAGTGGGTGGAGGTCACCGGTGGCGACAATGGGGTGATTGGCCTGCAGCTCGTTGGCGAGGACCAGCACGAGGTGTTCCTGGCGCTGCTCGCGGCGCTGGCCATGTGCGCCATCTGGCGTCTGGCGCGCCTGGGACAGTCCAGTTTGGGTGCTGCGCTGCAGGCCGTGCGAGATGCGCCCGAGCGTGCCGCTGCCAGCGGATTGCCCTTGGCGACGACCCGCTATCGTGCTTATTTGATTGGCGCTGTGTGGGCTGGCTTGGCGGGTGCTCTTTTTGCAGCCCACAAGGGTTCTGTATTTCCATCCGTGGCTGGCGTGGCGACCTCGCTGGACGCCTTGCTGGTGGTTCTGCTTGGCGGCATGCACCAACTCTGGGGTGCGGTCGCTGGCACAGTGCTGCTGGTCGTCGCGGACGCACAACTTGGCCGGGGTCTGACCTATTGGCGTGGCATCCTCGGTGCCGTTGTCATGCTGGCAATGGTACTGGCTCCCAGTGGTCTGCTGGGCTCCTGGCCGCGCAGGTATCGGCATGCGCGGGGCAGGCAACCATGAAGTTGCAGGTCAAAGGACTGAGCAAGCACTATGGCAGCGTGCAGGCACTGGATGGCGTGAGCTTCGAGTTGGGCAACGGAGAGTGCGTTGCAATGATCGGACCCAATGGCGCGGGCAAGTCCACCTGCTTTGCATGCCTGGCTGGTCAGGAGCAAGCCAGCAGTGGTTCCGTCTCCTGGGCCGGAACCAACCTGGATGGGCTCACGCCGCAGCGCAGGCTGGCGCTTGGTGTGGCCCGTACCTTTCAGCAGGCCCAGACCTTCGAGGCACTTACTTTGCTACAAAGTCTGCAGCTACTCACGCGCTATGGGCCTGATCTGCCGTCGTGGAATGTCCTTGAAGACAGTGCCACAGCTCCGGCCCTGGCGCTGTTGCGCCGGGTTGGGCTGGAGTCGGCCGCCGGTGCGTTTGCGGGAACCTTGTCCTATGGCGCGAAGCGGCGGCTGGAACTGGCCATGGCGTTGGCTGGTTGCGCGGATAAGAGCGTGCAGGCGGCGCCCCGTCTGCTTTTGCTGGATGAGCCCGCGGCCGGGTTGGGTTTGCAGGAACGCGCCGAACTGATGCTGCTGATCAAGTCTTTGGTCAGCGGGCAGGATGGTCAGGCGGGCATGGCCGTTCTTTACACAGAACACAACATGGATACCGTGTTCGGGGTCGCCGACCGGGTTTTGGTATTGATCGATGGCAAGCTTGCGGCCCAGGGCAGCGCGCAGGAAGTGGCGCGCAACCCAACCGTGCGCGAACGCTACCTCGGCACTGAAGTGCTTCCATGAGCGCGCTGTCGCTGGAGCACCTGGATGCCTGGTGGGGCCCTGCCCAGGCGCTGTTCGACATTACGCTCGAGGTCGGCGTCGGCGAACTGGTACTGCTGCAGGGCCTCAATGGTGCCGGCAAGTCCACCCTGCTGCAGGCAGTGATCGGCCTGGGACCCAGTTGTTCCGGCGCCGTCAGCTACGCGGGGCAGCGGATCGAGCACTTGCCTGCGTACCGGCGGTCTGCGGTCGGCCTGGGTTACGTGGCCGAGGACCGGCGGCTGTTTGCCGATCTGAGTGTCTGCGAGAACCTGCGGGTGGCAGCGCGCGGTGATGTGGCACAGGGCGAGGAACAAGTGCTGCGCCTGTTTCCGGCCTTGCGGAAGATGCTGCATAGGCGCGCCCGCGAGATGAGCGGAGGTGAGCAGCAGATGCTGGCCATTGGCCGGACACTGATGACCCGGCCCCGCTTCTTGCTGCTGGACGAACCCTGCGAAGGCATTGCGCCGGTGCTGGCAATGCTGATCCGTGATGCGTTGCTGGACCTGCGGGCCCAAGGCATGTCGATGCTGGTAGCGGAGCAGAACCCACTGCTGGTGTCCCGGGCGGACCGGGTAATTACTCTGAGAGCTGGCCAGCGAATTGCTAAAGTTGAACCATGATCATCACCAGCCTCCTTGATACCGATCTGTACAAGTTCACCATGATGCAGGTGGTGCTGCATCAGTTTCCGGGTGCTCAGGTGGAGTACCGTTTCAAGTGCCGCAATCCGGGTGTCGAGCTGTCGCCGTTTGCCAATGAGGTCCGTGATGAGATCCGCTCCCTGTGCAGTCTGCATTTCCAGGATGCGGAGCTGGCTTACCTGCGTTCCATGCGCTTCATCAAGAGCGACTTTGTGGATTTTCTGGGCCTGTTCCGACTGAACGAGAAGTACATCACTGTCACGCCCCAGCATTCGGGCGAGCTTGACATCACGATCCGTGGACCCTGGTTGCACACCATCCTGTTCGAGGTTCCCGTGCTGGCGATCATCAACGAGGTGTATTTCCGCAATAGCCAGAAGCGGCCCGACTTCGACGAAGGCCGAAACCGGCTGGACATAAAAATAGGCGAATTGCAGACGCGCGGCCTGGGCGAACTCAAA
>JANMKM010000384.1:0-2067 GCA_031372035.1 Rhodoferax sp.
ATGGGTGGCAACAAACGGCGCCTCGGCCACGGCGCGCTGGCCGATGCTGGAGCCGTGGACAAAGGTCTCGTGCGTCAGGTCCATCAGGTTGTCGACCACCAGCCGGTAGTCGCACTGCACCGTGATCAGCTTGCCGTCGCCGGCCCAGGCCGGGTCGTCATTCCAGTGCATGTCGGGGATCAGTGCCGGGTCGGCCTTGGCCGGATCCCCCGGCCAGACCCAGACGAAGCGGTGCCGCTCCACCGCCGGGAAACTGCGCACACAGGCCGAAGGGTTGAGCGTTTCCTGGCTTGGCATGTGCGTGCAGCGGCCCTGGGCGTTGTAGACCAGGCCGTGGTAGCCGCAGGTCAATTCGTCGCCCTCCAGATGGCCCAGGGACAAGGGCATCAAGCGGTGCCAGCAGGCGTCTTCCAGCACCGCGATCCCGCCGTCGAGCTTGCGGAACAGCACCAGCTTGAGCTTGCAGATGGTGCGCGCCAGCAGGCTTCGGCCCACTTCCACGTCATAGGCTGCGGCGTACCAGGCGTTGAGAGGGAAAGCTGGTTTCTTGGCCATAATGAATACGCATTGTATACATTAATTGCTGATAATCTATTTTTATCGCCATAATTTGATGTATTTCAACATTTTATGTATTCATTGTCGTTGATTTTCATACCGTAACATAGCGTTCGCCCCAACTGCAACCACGGAGTTCCCCATGACCCAATTGCCCGCCCGCTTCGACCATGTCGGCAGTTTTCTGCGTCCCCAATACCTGCTGGAAGCCCGGGCCCAGGCTGCTGCCGGCAGCATCACGCCGCAGCAACTGCGCGCCGTGGAAGACCGCGCCATCACCGAGATCGTGAAATTCCAGGAAGACGTGGGCTTGAAGAGCATCACCGATGGCGAGTTCCGCCGCACCTACTTCCACATTGATTTTCTGGAGCAGATCGGCGGCGTCAAGACCGATATTCCAGTAACGATCAAGCGCCCCGACGGCACCGAGGAACTGGCGCCGCCGGTGATGCGCGTCATTGACAAAGTGCGCCACGTCAAGGACATACAGCTGGCGGACTTCCAGTACCTGAAATCCCAGGTGTCGGCCGGCAACACACCCAAGGTCACGATCCCCTCGCCCACCATGCTGCACTTCCGCGGTGGCCGCGCCGGCATCAGCCGCGAGCACTACCCGGAGCTGGACCCGGACTTCTACCAGGACGTGGCCAATGCCTATGGTGACGAACTGCGCAGCCTGGCCGCCGCCGGCTGCACCTATGTGCAGATGGACGACACCAATCTGGCCTACCTGTGCGATGTGAAGCTGCGCGAAGCGGCGCGCTTGCGCGGCGACGACCCGAATGAGCTGCCGCACCGCTATGCCAAATTCATCAACCTGGTGGTGGCACAAAAGCCGCCCGGCATGCTGCTGGCCATGCACCTGTGCCGCGGCAACTTCAAGAGCACCCACGCTGCCGCCGGCAACTACGAGCCTGTGGCCGAGGCCCTGCTCAAGGAGATGAACCTGGACGCCTACTTCATGGAGTACGACGATGACCGCAGCGGCGACTTCAAACCCCTGCGCTTCCTGCCCAAGGGCAAGACCGTGGTGCTGGGCCTGGTGACCACCAAGTTTGGTGCACTGGAAGACAAGGACGAACTGAAACGCCGGATCGACGCCGCCGCCCGCTACGCGCCGATGGAACAGCTGGCCCTGTCACCGCAGTGCGGCTTCTCCAGCACCGTGCACGGCAACGACATTGCCGTAGAAGCCCAGCGCGCCAAGCTGCGGCTGGTGATCGAAACGGCGCAGGAGATGTGGGACTGAGGGCGCCTCAGCGCAGCCGCGGATCTTCTGCCACAGCCTTTCTAAGCTTCTCCGACAGGTCGCTGGCGGCGCGACGACCAGCCAAACCAAAGTCGCTCTGGAACTCCGAGAACTCGGCGGCGCCATTGCCGCTGACCTTGACTGTTGACGCCGACCGAAAACTGACCCACTTATAGAGGTTATGCCGACCCAAAATTGACCCAGGTGTTTTACTCGCTCTGCCTTATTTTTAGGCAGTAGCAAAAAGGTGATCACCATGG
>JANMKM010000425.1:0-11623 GCA_031372035.1 Rhodoferax sp.
GACGACAAAGCCGGTGCCGCGCAGGGTGAAACGGGGACTGTCGGTCAGCTTGTAGACACCGACGATGACGACCGATAGCTTGACCCTGGGGATCGTGTCCGACACATCGGCCACTGCCGAACCGGCAGTGCAGATCCAGCCAATCAGCAACAGCACCCAATGGCGGAACGGTACCCGCCCCATTGGCAGCATGGTGCACCGGGTACCATGATCCTTGGACTGGGCAGGTTTGTTCATCAACGGTCGGCAATCAACTTGTGCGACAGATGGTAGACCAGCATCGGCAAGGGCATCCGGAGCCAGTGGCTTCGCGCAAATGCCAGCCAATGGGCGAAGCGCGTTCCAGCGGAATCGGCCGAAGGGTGGGGTGGCCGAAGAACCTGGTCGAACAGCCACTTGCGCAGCCAGCGGTCTTGCAGCGGGCGGGCGGCAAAAGACTGCAGGTAGCCGGCCGGCACACTGGTCCGGAACAGGCGTTGCGCATGTTGCACGGCGTCCATGACCGGAATTGCCAGGCCCATCGTCTCGGAGCGCGACCGCAAGCGCTCCCAAAACACCGGATCGGAGCCAAAGTCACTCAGCAGCAGGTGCAAGTCGTATAAGTCGCGCAGGCCCTTGTGAAATTCGCCAAAAAAGAGGTGGCAGGAAGAGTGCATCACCATGTCCTGCGGCGCCAGCACACCGAAAAAAGAAAACTCGCTCGAAAGCGGCAATGCGGCAGCCAGCAGCAACTGTGGATCCGGACGAATACCCGACGTTGGCGCCAGGATGGTGTGGTGCACGTCCAGTACGGTCGACCGGTTCTTGTGTTCCAAGGGCGGGATTTCGTGCATCCATTCGCGGTAGTAGCGCTCGTCGTAGACATTGGCATGGGTTCCAATCCATCCTGCCCGCGTCAGGGCGACCTCCACGGCGTCAAGACTTGCGCGCGGAACCAGAATATCGATGTCATTGAAGATGCGGCCAACGGAAGCCGGGTGGCGCAGCGCGCAATAGGCTGCGCCCTTGAGCAGCACCACCTGCACGTCCAATGGAGCCAACGCCTCCTGCAAGCCGCGAAGCTCCCACTGAACCGCTTCTGCATGCTTGTGCGCAATGTCTGCCGCCACGGCCAGGTGCCGCTGCGCGGCCGGTGGCGCCACTTCGAGCAACCCAGCCAACTGCAGCGATGACTGCAATTGACCGATCAATTCACTGTTGCGCGCCTGCCAGATGATTTGTTCCCATTCCCTCACCCCCAGATCGCGCACCCGCCGCGGCTCGGAAAGAATGTCGCTCAGCAGATGGGGGCGTGCCTTGTCCGGCTTCACGGCAATTCCCGCCATAGCCTGTCGATCTCCGGCATGACCTGATCAAACGCGCTGTAGCCAACGCGAAAGACCGAGACTTGATCCAGCAGCCGATCGATGGCATCAAAAGCATCTTCGCCGAGGAGCGGAAAGTTGAACGCATGGCGAACCAGTTCCAGAAATGCATGCGCCTGTCCGACCGCTTCCGTCGTCTGTTCCGCCCCAGCCTGATACTTTGGAAACAGCACCATTGCCGGCACGGCTGGCACGGCGAGCGCCGCAACGCTGGCACCAGGAGGCCGCATATGCGCTATGTCGCCCTTCGCCGTGTCGTTGCAGACTGGACTCAGTTCAATTTCCGGCCCCAGAGCACGCACGATGTCGATGGATTTGTTCTTCAGGCTGATGGGCCGCGCGATCGGAAAAATGCTGCCCAGTTGCAGACTGACAAGGGCCAGTTCATCAGACAGCAACCGCCAGCCAGCCTGAACCAAAGCGGCGCACAACGTGCTCTTGCCGGACCCGGGGTCGGCCGCAAGAATCAGGGCGCGGCCATCGCGCTCGACCACCGCTGCATGGATGACAAGGTAGTCGTGGGCATGGGTCGTGATGACCCAATTCAGGCCCCATTCGAGCATGGGAAATGCTTGCTCCAACGGCAATGGCTTGAACGGCGACCTTCCATCGCATGTCAGTCGAACCTGCGGCCGCAGATACCGACGCAACAACGAGGGGGGAGTGATTTCGACCTCGAAGTCGACAAAGTGTGTCTCGTCAAGAACCGGGAAATCGGCATACAGGGTGTGCAAGCCCTGGGCAATAGAGCGCAAATCGGATGTGATCCGAACTGCAAAAGGACCGCAGACCGTGACCAACTCGCCAGTACCCAGCCGTTTGGACACCTCTGGCAGCGCGAGTTCCGATATCCTCAACTTGCAGGTTCTACAATTTTCAGGTCGATGAGCACATCAGCCAGCTGGCCCGACAGCGACCAGCCATCCGACCCGCAGGCGAATGGTTCAGCGTCATCATCCAACGCTGTGCGGCGCACATGGATGACGCCCGATGGGGCGGTGAACAAGGGCGCCAACTGCGCCGACAAGATATGGGTTTCACAGGTGGCCGGGACAAATACAACCACCCCATCGGCGCACAACCGGGTCTTGACGCGCGGAGCTATCCGCAAATGCAAGGCCTGAAGACTCAACCCAACCCGCCGTGCATCTTACCGTCGCACCAGGTATTGGAACTGTTGTACACGTCCACCCGTGCAACAAACGCCTTGAGGGCATCCGGCGACACACAGGCCGCCTGGAAAGCAGAAATCACGGCAGCCGCCGTCTGCAGACCGGCAACCGGAAAACGGGTGCCATAGAACTTTGCGTTCAACAGCGCAGCCACGGCATGCATTGCTACATTTCCGAGACTTTCGCTTGGAAAGAGTTGCCGCGGGTTGTTGGTTCCAGGGCCCACACTGTTGAGCTTCATGTAGATGTTCGAAAAATAGTAGACACCAAAAACGGTGTTGAACTTCGACGTCAACCGCGGATAGGCTGTCAGGTACTTGTCCCAGGTCTCGTTGCCGTTGACGTTCCACCAATATCCCGGACTGCAACCGCAGGGGTTCTTTTCGCTCATGCGCGACAGGTTGCCCGACGCAATCTCCGAACCGGTGCAGCCGCCCCAGCCACCCATGGCCGACCTGCTGGCTACCGACAGGATGACGCCTGTTCCAGCGATACCCGCGGAACTGAAACGGCGCCGATTCTTGTCAACCCCCGCCTTGGTTCCTGCATCCGCCACGGGAATACCGTCCACGGCCTGGCTCGCAGGGCGATCGCTCACATTCATTTGCGCACTGGCGCCGTCCGCTGGGACCTCTGGCAATTGCTTGTCCGATGCACTCATAAGTTACCCCAAATCATCCCGGTTTCCGCCGAAGAAAGAATCCTCGACCATTGCGACGGAATGTAATTTGCCTGAAAGGCTGCCCTGCCAAATCCGCACATAGATCAATGATAAGCAATAATAACGCCATCACCACCTGACAAAGAGCAATATTGGTGCCATGCACCCAAGTGATTGTTTTAGAACAACTTAGTTCACGTCATGTGGCAATCTGCAGGATCAATGTAAGGTTTTCCGACACAACACAACCCGGGCTGCCGAAGCTGCGCCTCTGCCAGCGTCCAGCGCCGTAACCGGCCACTTACAAGCCGCTCTTCAGCTTTGCTACTTCAGCCTGAGATGAAAACTTGTCGCCCAGTTTGGCCAGATCATCCAGTTCCTTCTTCGCCAGATCTTTATTGCCACCCTTGATGTAGATCTTGGCCAGGTTCAGGCGGAACAGCGGGTTGTTTCCCTGCAAGGCGACCACCTTTGACTGCAGTTCCATGGCCCTGGCATGTTCACCTTTTTCCGACAGCAACATGGCCAGGGTATCCATGAATGCTGGCTGGTTCGGCACCAGTTGGTTGGCCTTCTCCGCATAGCCGATCGCGCCGTCCTTGCGCAGGCTCCCGGCCACCCACGCCAGGTTGTTGTAAGCGGCGGCATTCCCGGGCTGGGCCTTGACCACCGCCAGGTAGTGCCGCTCAGCCGCATTCAGATCTTTCTGAACAATCGCTGCGTCGCCCAGATAAAAAGACAAGGTTGCATCCTTCGGATTGTCCCGTGCCCATGCAGCCGCAAACTTATCGGCTTCCGCAGCCTTGCCACTGCTTGTCAAGGCTGCGTGCAGTTTCAGCGCCAATTCCGGCGCTGAAACCACCTTCAGCCCCTCGCGATACGCCGACATGGCAGTGTCCCAATTCTTTTGCGCCGCGCTGATATCTCCCTCCAGCAGGTACCCTACGGCTTCCTTCGGACGCTGCTTTTGCACATCCTTGGCGATCGCGACCGCTTCGCGATACTTCTTGGCTTCCAGGCTCAACATGATCAGCCCGCGTTGTGCATCCAGCAGATCAGGCTTGATTTCCAGGCTGCGCCGCAGACTTTGGGCCGCACCTTCACTGTTCTTGGCCGACATCTGTACATCGGCAATGCGCAACAATGGCTGCGGTGAACGTGGCTGCATGGCAGCCAGTTTGTTGTACGACGTGATGGCCTGGTTGTATTCGCCTGCACGCTGCTGCGTCCTGCCCAAGGCATCCAGCAGTTCCGGGCTGTCAGGCACCGCAGCAACCGCACTCTGCGCCGCGGAAGATGCTTGCTTGAAATCCTTCTCGTTGAGATAGAAGTCAATCAACAAGACCCGGGGCGCCACCTCCGTCGGGTTGGCAGCTATCGCTTTGCCCAGGAGCGTCACGACTTCCTCCTTTGGCGCCGCCGTGCGGGCCGCCAAAGTAGCCAGTGCCAGCAAGGCCGGCGCATTCTTCGGGTCCACCGTCAGTACCGCCTCAAACCGCTTCTTCGCATCGGCAGGCTTCTTGTCCAACAGGTCAATGCTCGCCAAGCTAGCTACTGCCGGAAAGAAAGTTGGCTCGATGACCAGCGCCGCTTCGAAACTCTTTCTGGCAGCCACAAGGTCATTGCGAGCCTGGTAGGTGCGACCGCGCAAGTTGGCGGCGAAGGGTTTGCCAGGCTGCTTCCTTTCCAGGCCATCAATGGCCTTCAAAGCTTTGTCATATTCGTTGCGCCGAAGGTGCGCGCTGATCATGGCAAGGTCCGCCGTCGGACTGGGGTCCGATGCAGCAATGTCCTGCAACTCGCCAAATGCAAAATCAGTATTGCCGCCAACCAGATGCACCAACGCCAGGGATGTGCGCCTTCTGGGGTCCTTCGGATCCGCCTTGGCAGCCTTGCTGAAGTACTCTTCTGCCCGCTTCAGGTCGCCGTTCTGCAAATACACTTCGCCCGCCAAAGAAGGCAGTTCCGGGTCAAACGACTCCTTGGCCAAGCTCGGTTGCAAGATTGCCAACGCCTTGGCAGACTGGCCCATACGCAGATAGGTTGTGATCAACATGCGCCGTGCCAGAGCCAGTTCCGGCTCCTTCTGGACCGCCTTGCTCAAGTACGCCTCCGCCTGCACCAGCGAATTGAGTTGCAATTCGATCGCGCCAGCCAGGTTCAGAGCCCGAGAATTGTCAGGCGCAACTTTCAAAACCTGTAGCACGAGGTCCCTCGCCAGCTTGAAGTTCTTCTCCATGTAGGCCAACTGAGCCGACAGAAATTTGGTCTGCGGATGATTGCCCGCAAATTTCTTGATGGCATCCACTTGCGTGGATGCGAGCGGCAATTTCCCCTGCATCAACAGGATCTGGGCCACGCTGGCATGGGCGGAAAGAAACTCTGGCTTCACCTCGATGGCCTTGCGAAACGCTGCGATGGCGTCGTCATTCTGGCCCTTGCCATGGAACAGCAAATCGCCCTTGAGCTTCCAGGCCTCGGCGCTGTTGGGCTTCTTGACCAAGACTTCGTCAACAATGGCAATCGCCCCGTCAACGTCCCGTTGCGTCAATTTGCGACGGGCCTGCGCCAGCATCGCCGGCGCGTAGCCTGGCTCCGCCTTGAGCGCAGCCACCAGAGCCGCATCTGCTGCATCAGCCTTGCCCAGGATCCCGTAGGCAACTGCCAGCGAGGTTTGAAGATCGGCGCGGGCTGCGGCAGTTCCCAGGTCCACCTTGCCAAACTCTTCCGCCAGTTTTTTGCCTTGCCCCAGCGCCACCATGGCCCGGGCCAGCGGAGGTACCACAAGGTCCCGGGAGAACTTGAGTTCCATCGCCTTGCGCAATTCAGACTCGGCACCGACCACGTCACCCATGGCCCACAGGGACATACCCAGCAAATAGCGTGCCTCCGCCAGGTTCGGATCGCTTTGCAAGGCATTCTTGATCTGGATGCTGGCCGCCTTGAAATCATTCTTTCCCATGAAGACCTTGGCCGAAGCCAACAGGTTTTCGGGCTTTTCGCCACTGCAGGCCAGCAACAACAACGTGGTCGCGACAACCGTCACAACTGCGCGCGTCAAAGGATATTTGCGGTCCATATGAATCCAGTCCGGTTTTGGAGTGATCGGGCTATTTGAGACTCAACCGATGCATCAGGTCGTACAAGGTCGGCCGGCTGACGCCCAGAAGTTCAGCCGCCTTCACGATATTGCCATTGACTCTGCCAAGGGCCGCGATGATGGCGCGACGCTCGGCTTCATCGCGGATGGTGCGCAAGTCCAGTGTGGCTTCTTCTGCGCCAGGCGTCGCGCTCTGGAGCCCGACGTCATCGCAGCCAATCTGGCTGCTGTCGGCCATGATGGTCGCACGCTTGATGCAATTCTCAAGTTCGCGAATATTGCCTGGCCAGGGATGGGCCTCGATAGCCTTGACGGTTTCCTCGGTCAACGTCATGGAGCCACGGTTCTGCTCCTGCGCAAAACGTCGCACGAACGCATGCGCCAGGAGCGCTGCATCGCCCACGCGCGCGCGCAGCGGGGGGATTTCAATCACGATTTCTGCAAGACGGTAGTAAAGATCCTCCCGGAACCTGCCTTCCTTGCTCCATCCCTTCAGATCCTGATGGGTGGCACACACAATACGCACGTCCACAGCTATTTCCTGGCGCCCACCAATGCGCTCGATGGTTCGCTCCTGGATGAACCGAAGCAGCTTGGCCTGCAGGGAGAACGGCAGATCGCCGATCTCGTCCAGCATCAAGGTTCCGCCATTGGCGGTCTCGATCTTGCCTACGGTAGTTTTGGCCGCGCCGGTAAAGGCGCCCTTCTCATAGCCGAACAATTCACTTTCCAGCAAATTCTCGGGAATCGCTGCGCAGTTGATGGCAACGAACTTGGCGGAACGCCGTTGCGACGCCTGGTGCAGTCCACGCGCCAGAACTTCCTTGCCGGTGCCGCTTTCGCCCAACAGCATGACCGTCGCGTTGCTGCTCGCAACCTTCTCGATGGTGCGGCAGATGCGCAACATCTGCGGGTCACGTGTCATCAACCCCGCCAACGCGTCAGGCTGCTGCATTGCTTGCAGACGGCGATTCTCTCGCTGCAACTCAAACAGTCGGAATGCCCGCTCGACCGTAAGGTTCAACAATTCGGGCTCAAACGGCTTGGCAAAAAAGTCGTAGGCACCCAACGCCACGGCACGCAAGGCATTGGCCTGGTCGTTCTGCCCCGTCAAGACAATCACCTTGGTGTCCGGATCAATGGCAAGGATCTGTTCCAGAAGCTTGAAGCCCTCAGAGACCGAATCGGCGTCGGGCGGCAGGCCCAGATCCATGGTGACCACGGCCGGCGGGCTGCGCCGCATCTGCTGCAGCGCAGTTTCACGGTCACTGGCCGTATTCGAATCGAATCTGTCAAGCGACCATTTGATCTGTCGCTGCAGGGCCGGGTCGTCTTCGACGATCAACAGCGAACGTGGTTTATCGGAAGTCATGAAGCCTCTAGCATATGGAGATCCGAACTCTTGCTGGTCTCGAACAGAGGAAGCAGCACCGTCACCTTGGTTCCCTTGTCCAGTTTACTGTCGACGGTGATGGCGCCACCCAGCTCTTTTACATACTGAAAGCTCTCATAGGCCCCAATGCCCATGCCAGCCTGCTTGGTTGTCTGAAATGGCTTGAACAGGCGATCACGGACAAACTCTTCGGTCATTCCCAAGCCCGTATCGCCCACCTCGACCCTGGCCTGCCCGCCAAGACGGTCAATCCTCAGCCAGACCCGTCCGGATGGATCGGTGGCGTCGAGGGCATTTTGCACGACGTGCCCGATGACACGTTCCAGCCGCTCTTCGTGACCGCGCGTTACCACGGGCTCAAGCAGTTCAACCTCAATGCTGCGACCGCGCCCAACCGCTGTTGCCTCCAGTCGGCGAACGATACCTGTCAGGTCCACCCCGACCGCAGTGCCCGTAGGGGTGGCACCCTCACGCAATTGAAGCATCAACTGTCGCATCCTGTCCAGTGAGTTTTCCACCGTCATCAGCATGTCCTTCTGGAATTCCGGGTTGTCGTGCAGGCGCTTGGCATTCTTCATCATCAAGGACAGCTGCGTCACGATGTTCTTGAGATCGTGCACGACAAAGGCCGACATGCGATTGAAGGCATCGAATTTGCGCACTTCCAGGAGAGCCTCGGTGGCTTGCATCTGGGCGAGAAAACTTGCAGCTTGCCTGCCGGCTGTCTTGAGCAAATCGTTCACTTCCCAGTTCACATCAACCCGGGTGCGGGCGCTGGCCAGCACGGCAAAGCCAAAAAGTTCTTCGCCCACGGTCAACGGCACGATCAACCACGCTTGATTCAACTCATGCAACCAGGTCGGCAGCGATCCCAGTTGCCCATAGCGTCGGGGAAAGGAGCGGTACTCCTCAAGATTGATGACCCACCCACTGCTCACCATGAAACGGCACAGCGGCGAATCAGCATCTTCCTTCTGCAGCGTTTGCGGCCAGTTCCAACGTGCGGTCTGGCTGAAGCTGGACTCATTCTTGCTGCGCATCCACAGGCCGCCTGCGGGGCTTTCCAGCATATCGGCGAGGCCACGGATGACCTGTTGCTCCATTTCTTGCGGCGAACTTCGCTCCGACAGCGTCTGGGTGAATCGCAACCATTCCTCGCGGTAATCGTAGCGATAGCGAAAGAAATGCTTGCCCAGAAACACCCGCAGCTTGGCCCGCACCGAACCCGACAGCGCCAGCACCATCAGACCCACCAACGACAGGTAGACAACTCCGAGCTGCAAGGCGCGGCCCCACTCGCCGCCGAAATAGCGCACGTAATACCCGACACCGGAAATGAAAATCAGGTAGACACCAGCCAACAACAGCGTTGCTGAATGAAACGCTGCTTTGCGTGAAACCCGGATCTTGGAAATCCAGTCGATGCGCCGGCTGGTCGACAACAGCAACAGCGGTACCACCAGAGAGTGAACTGCGCCGCGGATGGCCAAGGCATCCGGGTCTGGCCGACTGAACAATACTGCATGGGAATACATGTACAGATCGAACAGGCAACCGCCAATCAACCCCAGGCACAGTGGCTTGACGTTCCAACGTATGTCCTCGGTGACATTGGCGAAAAGTTGCTCCAGCAGGATCAGCGCAAACACCGGCAGGGCCATGGATGCGAACAGCATGAGCCGGGACGGCTCACCCAGCAGATGAAGATCAAACGCCAGTAATAGCAACGCGGCCACCGCGAGCCCCGCCACCAGCAGGGAAGCAGGTACCAGCCAAGCCATCTCGCTGGGCAATCCTTCCTGCTTGCCCGGGCGGATGAGCAACAGCAGAAATGCGAACCACAGCGCGTAGCGCAAGACATCGGCGCCGATCCCGGCCAGGGTGACGGCTGGCGCGTCGACAAACAGATCGAGAAAGACCAGCCAACCCCACAGGGCGCAGGAACTGATGGCAGCCAGCAGCGTTCGGGCCGCATCGTCGCGTGGTTGGCGCAAGTAGCCCAGTTGCACCAGGCGCACGGCGAAAGCCGAATAGGCCACCCCTACCAGACCGTAGCTCCACGCTGTCAGCGCCGCATTTCCACTGTTCATGGTGCAGCCGGCCGGATTTCAGCCGCCGCTCTTGTCCAGCCTGGCCCCCATATCACTGTGCGCCTTTGCCCGTAAGAACAACTCCCACGGTTTCAAACAGCACCACGAGGTCGAGAAACAGCGTGTGGTTCTTGACGTAGTACAGGTCGTACTGGAGCTTTTCCGCGGAATCCTCGACTGTGGCTCCGTAGTGGTAGCGCACCTGCGCCCAGCCCGTCACGCCCGGCTTGACACTCTGGCGCACCGCGTAATAGGGAATTTCATGCGTCAGCTTGTCGACAAAGAAGGGCCTCTCCGGCCGTGGGCCGACCAGGCTCATGTCGCCACGCAAGACATTGAATAATTGGGGCAATTCATCGATGCGCAGCTTGCGAATCACCCGCCCGACCTTGGTGACCCGATCGTCCACCGCCGAAGCCCAGCGCGGGGTGCCGTCCTTTTCGGCGTCGGTGCGCATGCTGCGGAATTTGACCACGTTGAACAACCTCCCACCGAGGCCAACGCGCTCCTGGGTGTAGAGAATGGGAGCGCCGCTTTCCCAGAGTGTCAGGATGGCGGTGACCAGCATGACCGGCGCGGCCAGCACGATCAGGATGATGGCTCCGATGATGTCAAACACCCGCTTGACCGCCGTGCGCAACACGCCCTGGCTGAAGCCGTCGCCAAAAATCAGCCACCCGGCCGACACCGAGTCCAGGCGGATCTGGTTCAGCGTTTTCTCGAAATACGTGGCGATATCGACCACCCGCACTCCGTGCAATTTGCAATCCAGCAGTTCGCGCAGCGGCATGCTCCCGCCACGCCGCTCAGCCAGAGCCACGACGATCTCGTCCACCTGCATTTCCAGCACCAGGTCGGTCAAGGACTTGTTGGTGGACAACAGCCCCCAGGCTGACACCACAGCGTCTGATTCATTGGGACCGGCGTAGTAACCCACTACGTCAACGTTCGGATCCGCCTTCTTCAGGGTCCGGCCCACGAGCTTGGCCCGCGTGCCGGTACCAAACACCAGGATGCGCTGGCGCATCATGGACTGCGGCGTCGAATGGGCAACATACACCCGATGCGACAGCACGATCACCAAGGCGCTGATGACCGAAATCGCCAACAGCGCCGGATTGCCCAGGCTCAAAGGCAACAGACCAAAGATGCCGTAGGCCAGCATCGCCGTAAGAATCAGCGACATGACGGCACGGGCGCGCGACTGGCTCAGGGACCGGTTGTGCACCCGCTCGTAGAAACCCAACCCGGTGTTGATGGCCAACATGCCGAAAGACAGCAACGCCGCCAGGGTGACAACGATGGAAGGCGCAGAGGGCAGGTCCGGCACCTGCCACATGACGGCTGCGACCACCGCAGCGAAAACCAATCCCAGGTCCAGCAGAATCTGCAACAGCGTGCGTTTGTGAAGGTAATGGTTGAATATCTTGATCATGTCCCAGCTTCAGTTTTGCAACGCTCGACCTTTCGGACTCCATCATCGAACAGGCCACTACCCATGAGCATCTGGGAGCGCACAGGTACCGCGCCAACCGCAACAGCCCGTCGCCAGTAGATCCGTCGAAACCACTCGGGCACGCGCATCGCAATTGGAACTTTAATATAGCGCATCATCGCCGGTCGAAAGACTGGCGTGATTATCTGCCCAAGGCGGACCAATTTGGCGCTTTGGAGCGGCAGCATCGCACCGGCCAGACAACGTAATTTGGTTGCAGAATGCGGGACATGGTACGAGCCACCCAACTTCTGCATCCAGCCCATCAACCGGTGAAACCGACACCCGCAGCGACCCTGCTGTTGGTGCGCAATGGGCGTCTGGGCCTGGAGGTGTTGATGACCCGCC
>JANMKM010000475.1:0-7797 GCA_031372035.1 Rhodoferax sp.
GAGGCCAATACTTTGGGCTCGAAGTCGGCCGCACTGGAACTGACGCGGATTTCGGTCGACATGAAGGTGCTGATCGAGCAGATGCGCGAGCAGGTGCAGAACATAGAATAGCGGCCAGTTCGCCGGCCCCGGCCCGCGCCCATTTGCCAGCTGAACCTGCCCATGGATTACCCCGGAAACCTCTTTGTCGTCGCGGCGCCCAGCGGGGCCGGCAAGTCCAGCCTGGTCAAGGCGCTGCTGGAACTCGACTCGCTGGTCAAGCCCTCGGTCTCGCACACCACACGCGCGCCGCGCGGCCAGGAAAAGCACGGGCGAGAATATTTCTTCGTGTCGGATGCGGAATTCGACGCCATGGTTGCTGCCGACGGCTTTGTCGAATGGGCGCAGGTGCATGGCCGGCGCTATGGCACCTCGAAGCATGCGATTGCCGAGCGCTTGGGCCTGGGTGCCGACGTGATCCTGGAAATCGACTTCCAGGGTGCGTTGCAAATCAAGACCATCTTTGCCAACGCGGTCTCGGTCTTCATCCTGCCTCCGAGCTGGGAGGAACTGCGCTCACGGCTGGAGCGCCGGGGCGAGGACTCGCCCGAGGTGATCGAGCTACGGCTGAAGAATGCCCAGGTCGAAGTCGCGCAGGCCCACAACTTCGACTTCGTTATAATCAATGAGTTGTTCGACCGCGCGCTGTTCGACTTGAAGGCGATTGCCCACGCGCAGCGGCTCAAGTTTGCGGCCCAACGCCGAGCCCGGGCCGAAACCTTCATGGCCCTGCACATTCCCTGATGCATCCGCTAATCCCCGTTTGGAGAAATTGATGGCCCGTATTACCGTAGAAGACTGCCTGGCACAGATCCCGAACCGCTTCCAGCTGGTGCTGGCGGCCACCTACCGGGCCCGCATGCTGAGCCAGGGCCACGCGCCAAAGATCGAGAGCAAGAACAAGCCGGGGGTGACCGCCCTGCGCGAAATCGCCGCTGGCAAGATCGGCATCGAAATGCTCAAGAAAGTGCCTTTGTAAACAGGCCTTCCCCCGGCACCGCAAAAAGGCACCGCTCGCGGTGCCTTTTTCTTTGGGGCTGCTACGGGCAGGGGTTTCAGGAATGGAGCCAGCCGCTATATTCAAGGGGTGAGTACCGAACTCAAGGCCCCCAGGACCAACCGCGGCAACAAGCCGACGGAGCGTGCGCTCATGCCCAGCCCCGCGGCTGTGAATGCGGCATCGGCCAGCTTTGCGGCACTCACCGGCAAGCTCGACTACCTCTCCAGTGCCGACCTGGAGCAGGTACGCCTGGCCTACCGCTTTGCCGACGAAGCCCATCTGGGACAGATCCGCAGCAGCGGCGAGCCCTACATCACGCACCCGATCGCCGTGGCGGTGCAATGCACCGAATGGAAGCTCGATGCCCAGGCCATCATGGCGGCGCTGCTGCATGACGCAATCGAGGACTGCGGCGTCACCAAGCCGGAGCTGATCCAGCGCTTCGGCTCGCCCGTGGCCGAACTGGTGGACGGCCTGACCAAGCTCGACAAGCTGAACTTCCACACCCGTGAGGAAAACCAGGCCGAGTCCTTCCGCAAGATGCTGCTGGCGATGGCCCGCGATGTGCGGGTAATCCTGATCAAGCTGGCGGACCGCAGCCACAACATGCGCACCCTGTCCGACCTGCCGCGCGACAAGTGGGGCCGCATCGCCGGTGAGACGCTGGAGGTCTATGCGCCGATCGCCCACCGCCTGGGCCTGAACCAGATCTACCGTGAGCTGCAGAACCTGTCGTTTGCACACCTGTTCCCCTGGCGCTATGGCATCGTCTCCAAGGCTGTGGCCAAGGCCCGTAGCCGCAGGCGCGACATGATCCAGAAAGTGCAGCGCGAGGTCGAGGCGGCGTTTTCCCAGTCCGGCATGAAGGTGCGCATTGCCGGGCGCGAGAAGTCGATCTACTCGATCTACCGCAAGATGGACGAAAAGCACCTGAGCTTCGCCCAGGTGACCGACATCTACGGCTTTCGCGTCATCGTTCCCAGTGTGGCCGACTGCTACACCGCGCTGGGCACCCTGCACCAGCTGTACAAACCGGTGCCGGGCCGGTTCAAGGACTACATCGCGATTGCCAAGCTCAATGGCTACCAATCGCTGCACACCACGCTGGTGGGTCCCTCGGGCCTGAACATCGAGTTCCAGATGCGCACTGAGGCAATGCACATCGTGGCCGAATCCGGCGTGGCGGCGCACTGGCTGTACAAGGTAACCGACCCCGACGGAGCGACCTCGAACCGGCTGGGCACGCAGTGGCTGCAGTCACTGCTCGACATCCAGCACGAGACCCGGGACGCCGCCGAGTTCTGGGACCACGTCAAGGTGGACCTGTTCCCGGATGCCGTCTACGTGCTCACGCCCAAGAGCCAGGTGATGGCACTGCCCAAGGGTGCCACCGTGGTCGACTTTGCCTATGCCATTCACAGTGACATCGGCGACCGCACCGTGGCCGCCAAGGTCAACAACGAACAGGTGCCGCTGCGCACCGAGCTCAAGAGTGGCGACGTGGTGGAGGTGGTCACGGCCGAAGTCTCCACGCCGAACCCGGCCTGGCTGGGTTTTGTGCGCAGCGGCCGGGCGCGCTCCAAGATCCGGCACCACCTCAAGACGCTGGCCCACACCGAGTCCGAGTCGCTGGGCGAGACCTTGCTGGCCCAGGCACTGCGGGCCGAGGGCATTGCCACCGTACCGCCGGCCGAGGGCGACTACCAGACCGTCTGGGACAAGCTGTTGCGTTTCAGCGGCAACAAGTCCCGGCCCGAGTTGCTGATGGACATCGGTGTGGGCAAGCGCATTGCCAACATCGTGGCCAAGCGCCTGGTGAACCTGCTGGCCGAGCACGGCGTCAAGCCCGACGCGGTGCTGCTGACACGGGAGCGCTTTGCCGCCAGCGAGGCCGTCTCGCTGGGCGCAGTGCTGCTGGACGGCAGCGAAAACGCCTCGGTGCAATATGGCCAATGCTGCCGGCCGATACCCGGTGACGCCATCGTCGGCTACCTGGGACGGGGCGAAGGCCTGGTGGTGCACGTGGCCGAGTGCCAGGTGGCGAAGAAGCTGCGTTACAAGGATGCCGAGCGCTTTATTGCGGTGGAATGGTCGGACGAGCCGGTGCGCGCCTTCCAGACCCGTATCGTGGTGACGGTGACCAACGGCACTGGCGTGCTGGCACGGGTGGCGGCGGCCCTGGCCACGGCCGAGGCCGACATCATCCACATCGACATGAGCCAGGAGGCGGCCCAGGACGCGGCCGACCTGCGCTTTGTGATCGCCGTGCGCGACAGTGCGCATCTCGACATTGCCCTGCGCTCGTTGAACCGGATATCGGCCGTGTTGCGAGCCCGCCGCGGCTGAAGCGGCGACTGCACCCTTGCCATTGAGCGGCCGCTGCTCCGCAGGGCGCGGTTCAGGCTGGCGCCGGCGCCGGATAGCGCACGTCCAGCACCTCGATCTCACGCGGCCCCATGGGCGTGACCAGCGTCAGCGCGTCCCCCACCCGGGCCTTGAGCAGGGTGCGGGCAATGGGCGACACCCAGCTCACCTGGGCCCTGGCGCTGTCGGCCTCGTCGATGCCCAGGATGGTGATGGTCTGAGCCTGGCCATCCTGGTCGGCATAGGTGACGGTGGCGCCAAAGAAAACCTGCTCGCCGCCGTGGTGCACGCTGGGGTCGGTAACTTCGGCAATCTCCAGGCGCTTGGTCAGAAAGCGGATGCGCCGGTCAATCTCGCGCAGCCGCTTCTTGCCGTAGATGTAGTCACCATTTTCCGAACGGTCGCCATTGCTGGCGGCCCAGTGCACGATCTCCACCACCTTGGGGCGCTCGTTGTCGATCAGGTCCAGCAGCTCCGCACGCAAGCGGCCGTAGCCCTGGGGCGTGATGTAGTTCCTGGCTCCAGCAGGCAGCGCCGGCAGGGCCGGATCTTCGTCGTCATCGGACGCGTCGCTTTCCTTGGTGAAAGCCTTGTTCATGGCCTCGATTGTGAACCAAAATCGGGCTCCAGGCCGCATTCAGAAAGCACTGAGCGCTCCTCATTTCATAGTGGGGCAGGCTGGAACAGGCGCTGCAGCGCAAGTCGATCGAGCTTGCCGCCCGGGTTGCGCGGCAGTGCGTCCAGCAGCACCATCTGGGCCGCGGCGCCGGTGCCGGCCTCCAGCACCCGCTCCACGTCCAGCACCACGGCAGCGCGCTCAGCCCCCGGCTCCAGCACCAGCACCAAGCCGATCGTGGCCGCACCCGCCTGCGCATGGATCGTCAGGGCGGCGCAATCGCGCACCTGCTCCAGCGCGCGGATGCGGTCCTCCAGGCGGGAGGCCGGAATCTTGATGCCGCCGATGCTGAGCAGGTCGTCATGGCGCCCGACCAGGCGCAGGGTGCGTGTTGCCACCAACGCGCCCAGGTCGCCACTGATGAACCAGCCATCGCGAAACGCAGCCGCGCTAGCCTGCGGCGCATCCAGATAGCCATCGACCATAGCCGGCGTGCGCACTGCAATCACACCGATCTCACCCAGTGGGACTTCCCGAGTCTGCGGGTCCAGAATGCGGATGTCTACACCCGCGGCCAGCAAACCCGTGCCCGACCCATCCAGGTCAACACAGATGCCCGCCACTTCATTGGTGCCATAGCCACTGATCACATCCGATGCAAACACCTCCAGCACCCGCTGGCGCACCAGCGGCGAGACAAAGCCTCCGCCCGAGTTCACCAGCACCTTGCGCGCGGCAGCATAGCCGGGGGGCACTTCCTGCAAGAGTTGCTCCAGCCGCATCGGCAGGGCCCAGACATGGCTGAAGTCGGCGGCCGGCACCTGGCCGCTGTCCAGCGACAGCACGGCCGCACCCAGACGCAGGCAGGCACAGGCACGGGTAAACGCTGCGTTGATCACCAAGGGCCCCTCCAGCAGCAGGCGGGAATCGGCCCGGTAGGCGCCATTGTCAGTGCCGATACGGATCCAATGCTCCTGGACCTGGCGCGAAAGCAGCATGAAATTTGGCGCACCGGTAGAGCCGGAACTGCGCCCCAGGCGTTGTGGCTCGTGCAGCGCCAGCACCACCCGCGGGTAGGGCTTGCCGTCATGGGTCGGAATTGCCGCCACCGCCTGGAAGAAACTGGCATCCAGAAGCGTAAAACGCACGCCGTCCGGACAGGCCAGTGGCTGCTCCGACAGCACCCAGCGCACGTGCCCCAGCAACGCCTGCGCGGCGTCATCCGCACCCGCGCCGGCGGCAAAAGGTGCGCTGACAGCGCCCAGGTTCTCGCAGGCAATCAGCAGCACCAGCTGCGCATAGAAGCCCGGCCGCGACACCGCCACCCGCTGGCCGCGTCCGATACCCAGCTGCTGCAACGCCCGGCCCATGCGGATCAGGTCGTGGTAGAGCTGCTGGTAGCTCAGACTGCGCTCGCCCTCCACCACGGCGACGCGCTCGGGCGTACGCAGGGCCACCACTTCAATGGCCTCGAACGTGGTAGCTGGAGGTCGCCCGCTCATGTCGCGCCTTGGGGTGGCCCGGCGGAACTCAAACCAACCCGATGCCGTGGCCGGCCCAGTAGCGCTCGCGCAGCAGCCGCTTGTAGAGCTTGCCGGTGGGATGGCGCGGCAGCTCGGCATCGAAGTCCACCGAGCGGGGGCATTTGACACCGGAGAGATGGGCGCGGCAGAAGGACAACAGCTCGGCCTCCAGCGCCGCCCCCGCGTCGCGCATGTCACGCGGCTGCACCACGGCCTTGACCTCTTCGCCGAACTCCGCGTTGGGCACACCCAGCACCGCCACATCTGCCACCTGGGGATGCGTGATCAGCAGGTTTTCCACCTCCTGCGGATAGATGTTCACACCGCCCGAGATGATCATGTAGGCCTTGCGGTCGGTCAGGTACAGGTAGCCCTCGGCATCCACATAGCCAACATCACCCAGTGTGGTCCAGCCCAGGGCATTGCGGGCTTCCAGTGTCTTGGCCGGATCGTTGTGGTACTCGTAGACCTTGCCCTCGGCAAAATAGACAGTGCCGGTGACGCAAGTGGGTACCTCGACGCCCTGTTCGTCACAAATCTTCAGCTTGCCGACCACGGCCCGGCCCACCGTGCCTTTGTGCGTCAGCCACTCGGGCGAGCGCACCATCGTCATGCCATTGCCTTCGGTGCCGGCGTAGTACTCCCAGATGATCGGTCCCCACCAGCCGATCATCTGTTCCTTGATAGGTATGGCGCAGGGCGCGGCTGCATGGATGGCGAACTGCAGTGAGGACAGGTCGAACTGCGCGCGGGCTTCTGGCGGCAGCTTGAGCATGCGCACGAACATGGTCGGCACCAGTTGCGTGTGCGTCACGCGGTACTGCTGCACCAGCGCCAGGTAGGCCTCGGGCTCGAAGTGTTCCATCACCACGCAGCTGCCACCCAGGCTCATCACCTGCATGCAAAAGCGCATCGGCGCCGCGTGGTACAGCGGCGCAGGCGAGAGGTAGATGCTGTCCGGCCCAATGCCGTAGTAGCTGCGGCAGATCTCGGTCAGGGAATTGCCGGCGTCGATGGCGCTGGACTCTGGCGGGGCGAACACGCCTTTGGGAAAGCCGGTGGTGCCGGACGAGTACAGCATGTCGCCGCCGGCGCACTGGTCGGCCACCGGCTCGGCCGGCTGGCACAGCAAGCGCTGCTCATAAGGCTCGAAGCCCGGCAGCACGCCGTCCATCATCAAGCGCGTATGCACCGCCGGCATCAGCGGCAGCAGGGCCTGCGCCAGCTCGCCCTGGGCAACCGAGGTCACCAGCAACCGGGCGCTGCAGTTGTCGATGATGTAGGCGGCCTCGGCCAGCTTCAGCCGGGTGCTGATCGCGGTGTAGATGATGCCGCAGCGCTGCGCGCCCCAGCACAGCTCGAAGAAGCGCACATGGTTTTCCAGGAGGATGGCGATATGGTCACCAGCCTTCAAACCGGCAGCACGCAGCAACTGGGCAAAGCGGTTCGAACCCTCATCGAGTTCGCAATAGCGCAACACTGCACCGCTGCCTGCCATGACGACGGCCGGATGCCCGGGGCGGGTCTGTGCGTGCAGGTAAGGATGCATGGGACGCTTTGAAGGCTGTGGTGCCTGCGAGCATCGGCGAGATCGGCGCCAGCGGCAAGTAGGGAAGCTACGCAAGCGCGGCCGCATCTGGCACAAGACCCAAGGCAAGAACAGCCGGTCACCCCATTTCGTCAGTACTCACAGCGCCCGGTCTGCACCGGCCTGGAGCGCTGCATGGGTGCCACCCTGTGGCCAGGGCAACACCCACACATTTCAGCCGGGAGCCAGAACTCCTCGCGACGGCCTACGTTGCAAGCACTGACGAAATGGGGCGGCCATGGCCAGCGCCCGCGCATACCCCCAAAAGCAAAAACCCGGACCAGTTGCCTGGGTCCGGGTTGGAGGTTTGGGTAAACCTGCGGTGTGGCTACAAGCCACCTCCACCCGGACAAGGCACCATCTCGAAGCGATTTGCCACACCATACGGCAGCACCCGGGCGGCTGGCCAGGGTTGTGCGTGGATGTGGGCGTTGCGCTTCATGGTGGTGCTCTGAAAAATTTCGATTGTGGTTGAAGTTTTGGATTGGACAATGAATAGTAAACAGCGTTGACCCGAGCGTCAACGAAGATTCAGCGAAGTGTCGGGAGTAAGTAAGTTGTCCGGTCCGTAGCAAGTAATCTGTCCGGTTTGTGGAGGAGCGATGCAACACGCCCCCATGAGCCGGGCCCGCTACGTGCAGGAGAACCGGAAGATGAGATTCAAAGA
>JANMKM010000461.1:0-2515 GCA_031372035.1 Rhodoferax sp.
CTGATGACCGTCTTCTTCGTGGTCTCCTGTGGCGTGCAGACGGCCTCGGGCTTTCTGGTGGACCGCTTCGGCCCGCGCCCGATCCGGTTTGGCGGCCTGGCGCTGCTGGGGCTGGCCGCTGCCGGCTATGCGCTGAGCACCAGCTACTGGATGCTGGCCTGCTGCTCGGCCGTGGCCGGTGTCGGCAACGGCGTGTTCCATCCTGTTGACTACACCCTGATCAACCGCAAGGTCAGCGCGCCGCGCCTGGGCCATGCCTACAGCTTCCACGGTATCACCGGCAGCCTGGGCTGGGCCCTGGCGCCAGCGCTGATGGTCGCGCTGGCATTGACCTGGTCCTGGCGCGTGGCGCTGGGCGGCGCCGCTGTGGTGGCGTTCAGCGTGCTGGCCGTGCTCTGGCTGGCACGTGCGCGGCTGGAGTTGCGGGTGGCGCCGGTGGCCAAGGGGAGTGCCCAGGTGGCCGCGTCCGGCTTCGGCTTCCTGCGCATTCCGGCGGTCTGGATGTGTTTTGCCTTCTTCTTCTTCTACGCCATCGTCATCAGCGTGATCCAGGCTTTCGCCCCCGAAGCCGCGCGCCAGTTGCACGCCGTACCGCTGGCCTGGGCTGCGATGTGTCTCACGGTCTACATGGTCTGCAGTGCCACGGGCATGGTGTTTGGCGGCTTCCTGGCGGCCGACCCGAGCCGGTGCGAGCGCATCGTCGGCGGCGCCTTCGGTGTGGCCGCCGTGCTGGCGCTGACCCTGGGACTGGCCGATCTGCCCGCAGCGCTGGTGCCGGTGCTGTTTGGCGTGATGGGGTTCGCCTCCGGCATTGCCGGCCCCTCGCGGGATCTGCTGGTCAAACGCTCGACGCCACCCAACGCCACCGGCCGGGTCTATGGCGTGGTCTATTCCGGGCTGGACATTGGACAGGCGGTTTCGCCACTGCTGTTCGGTGGCCTGATGGACCACCACCAGTACGCCGCCGTGTTCCTCGGCCTGGCTCTGGTGCAGGCGATCCTGATCGCCAGCGCTTTCAATGTGCAGAAGGTGCGGCGCACGGCGCCTGCGGCTGGGGCGGCTGCCGCTGCGGGTTGAAATAGCACTCAGCGCCGCATCTGCGGATTGCTGACCCAGTCCTCGAAGCTCTGGTCCAGCATGCGGCGGATTTCGCCGTTTTGCACCATCATCCGCAGGCTGGCGTCCAGCTCCGACAACCGGCCCAGGCAGGGGCTCTTGAGTGACCAGCCAACGTAGTTCTGGGCTTCGAAGGCCGGTGGCTTCAGGGCGATGAAATTCTTGATCTGGCCAGCGCCGTACAGGTGGCTCATGGCCGGGTAATAGGGGCTGAGGAAGTAGACGATCCGGCCGGCCTGCAGCTTGAGGAAATTCTCCGCGATACCGGGCGCAGTTTCGGTCTTGAGCTGGGTGGCAACCACGGTATCGAAGTCGCCGCCAAAGCGGGTGCCAAGTGTGACGCCGCCCTTGAGCGCAATCAGATCGCGCCAGCTGCTGTAGCCGATGCTGCGGGTTGCCTGCACGAACACGGAGCTTTGGTTGGCGAAGATCGGCGTGGGCGCGAACGCCAGGAAGGCCCGGCGCTCAGGCGTGTCCTTCAGTTCGGCAATGATGTCCACCTCCCCGTTGCGGGCCGCCTCCAGCAGCCGCAGGAACGGTCCGCTGTAACGCACTTCGAAAGGCAGCTTGATCTGGCGCAGCGCGGCGCTGACGATGTCGATGCTGGCACCGCGCAGGCTCTTGCCGTCGTACCAGCCAAAAGGCGGAAATTCCGGGTCCACCGATACCACCACGCGCTGGCAGGGGACCGGCGGCGCCACCTGGGCAGGCGCCTGCCAGGCCAGCATGATGCCCAGGACCACTGCCCCTACCTGTGTGCAGCTGTGCATGCGGTTCCCGGCTGTGCATGGATTGCGGATCTGCGAGGCACGACTATTGGTCGCTGGCGCAAATTTGTCAATTGCCAGGACGGTCGCACAAACCTGATTAACATCCTGAGCAGGATTCCATGCTGCCGCTGCGGCGCATGGGCAATGGCCCTTCATCGTTGGATTCCCGGAACATGGCGCAAAACCCTCCCATCCTGATTGCCGGCGGCGGCATTGGCGGCCTCGCCGCGGCCTAGGTGCTGGCGCAGGACGGCCACCGTGTGACGCTGCTGGAGCAGGCCGACACCTTTGGCGAGATTGGCGCCGGCATCCAGCTCGGGCCGAACATCTTTCGCATGTTCGAGTACCTCGGCCTGACAAAAGCCATCAGCAAGGTGGCGTTCTTTCCAGCGGGTCTGGGCATGCGCGACGTGCGCAGCGGCGAGGAGGTGGTGCGCGTGCCGCTGGCTGACGCCGCCCGCGCCGCCTACGGCTTTCCCTATGGCGTGATCTACCGGGCCGACCTGCACCATGTGCTGCTGGCAGCCTGCAAGGCGCAGCTCGGCGTGACGCTGCGCACCCAGGCCCGGCTGGAGTCGTTCGAGCAGACTGCGGACAGCGTGCGGGTGCAACGAAGATCTTCGGCTGCA
>JANMKM010000464.1:0-2583 GCA_031372035.1 Rhodoferax sp.
AAGTTGCCCAATCCGCAAAACCAGTCCAGCACCGTTTCACTTGGCTGGGGATCCAGCAGTTGCACGGCGCGAGCGACGAGAACCCGGTTGATATGGGGATTGACCTGGGTGAAGTCCGTGGGCTTGAAAGGCATGAACAGGTCGAACTCAGGCAAGTTATAGGCCAGTGGCTGTGAATCAGGATCAAGCAGGGCCACGCTGTCCGGCCCCGCCGACTGCAACCACCACTGCACACCCGGACACATCAGGGCAAACTGGCGCAACAAGGAGACATCGTGCGCACTGAGCGGCTCCAGATGTCGCAGTACCAGTGCCGTCACCATACCAGCGCAGGCCACCTCGATCTGCGGGCAAGTTTCAATCGCTTGCATCGACCCAATCAGTTCACGCAATGGCAGCAGCATGGCGCTGACATGTGATGGCATGACCGGACACTCACGCATGTCGGCAACATACCGGCTCTTGCGCTCATGAAATCCCACCAGGACTGTGCCCTTCTTGCGGACGTGCCGCACGGACAGGCGAGCACGGTAGCGGTAACCCCAGCTCGGCCCTTCAATCGGTCGCAATATTTGCCCGGCCCGCACTTTGCCCAGATGCCACAAGGCGTCCTCCAGCGCCCGCTGCTTGACTGCAACCTGGGCAGCCCCGTGCAGGTGCTGCATCTTGCAACCGCCGCAAGCGCCGGGATGCAGTCCGAAGTGAGGGCAACCAGGTAGCACACGTTGCGCCGACGCCTGCTGGATCTCGCGCAGGCTGCCCTGCTCCCAATTGTTCTTGCTGCGATGGACCGATACGCGCACGGTCTCGAAAGGCAATGCGCCTTCGATGAACACCACCTTGCCATCGGCGTGGTGGGCTACACCCTGGGCATCCATATCCAGGGATTCCACGGTCAGCCACCGATCGGACCCCAGCGCCTCCATCGAAGTCGTCATCCGCTCAGTTCCAGGCTGTCAGATACTGCGCCCAATGCGATTCCCGCATGGACAGCGACTCCAAATGCTGTCGGACATCAGCGATCTCTTGCCGGTACTCGGATTCACGCAAACCGCCACGCATCAACTGAAATCGGCAGTACAAGAGGTACGTGTTCATGACGTCAGTCTCGCAGTAGCGCCTGATGTCATCGAGCTGCCCCTGAAGGTAGGCTGGATAGACAGCCGCGCCGTCCATACCCAACTTGCCCGGAAAGCCGCAGAGCTTGGCCATGGCGTCGAGCGGCGCATTGTTCTTGGGTTGGTACAGAGCAAGCAGGTCCATGAGGTCGAGATGCCGCATGTGGTAGCGGCTAATGTAGTTGTTCCACTTGTACTCGCGATCATCCTCGCCCATGTCCCAATACTTGTCCGCGATTACCCCGTGCTTCAGGCCTCGGTAGTGCAACACAGGAAGATCAAAGCCGCCGCCATTCCAACTCACCAGCTGTGGCGCATGCTTGTCAATGGTGTGGAAGAACGTCTGGATGATCCGTCCCTCGGACTGACCATCCTTGTCGACAAACGAATGAATCTTGAGCCCTTCTGCGTTGCGAAACACCGCGCTGATGACCAATATCCGCTGCAGGTGAAGGGGCGCAAAGTCGCTCTTGCCCTCGGACTTGCGCGCCTCCAACCAATTGGCATAGACCTGTGCATCCGATAGCGCCGGATCTGACGCATCCAAAGCACGCAAGCCAGCAATGTCGGGAATCGACTCGATGTCGAACACCAGTACGGGCCAACCCATCATTGGCCCGTTACGGCAAGGCTTCGCGGTTGATGCCGCATCGGGTCAAATGCCGCTTGAGCTTGAGCAAGGCTTCATTTTGTACCTGGCGCACCCGTTCGCGCGTCAGGCCCAGTCGCTGGCTCAGCACTTCCAGTGTTTCCAGCTCGCGGTCATGCAGTCCAAAGCGTCCCTCCAGCACCTCCTTCTCACGTACGGTCAAGGCTCCAATCCAGTCCTCGAGCAGATGCTCCATTTCGTGGTTGATGGCGATGCTGCCCGGATCAGATGAAAGGTCACCTGCCAGCGAGTCGCCAAGGGTTTGCTCGTCACCCGCGGCTCCACTCGTCGCATCCAGCGAACGTGGCGCTTCGGCCAACGCGAGCAATTCCGCCACCTCCGATACATCGCGTCCCAGCAGCCCGGCAACATCTTCAACCCGGATGCCATCCGGACGGGTGGCCAAAAACTGGCTGTCATTCTCCAGGGTTCGACGTGCTCGCAACACGCGTGACAATTCCCGCACGATATTGACCGGCAGGCGTACGGTGCGGCCCTGGTTGACCAATGCACGATCGACAGCCTGCCGAATCCACCACGTCGCATAGGTGGAAAACCGGAAACCCCGCTCCGGCTCAAACTTGTCAATGGCGTGCATCAGGCCCAGGTTGCCTTCCTCAATCAGGTCGGAGAGTGGAACGCCCCGGCCCATATAAGCCTTGGCAATGCTCACCACCAGTCGCAGGTTGTGCTCAATCATGCTTTGGCGGGCAGGAAAATCACCCGCTCGGGCCTGGCTCGCCATGACGAACTCCTCCTGGGCCGTGAACAGTTCGGTGCGGCGACTGCCGCGCAGATAGAGGCCCAGGGAATCGC
>JANMKM010000500.1:0-8387 GCA_031372035.1 Rhodoferax sp.
CGGAATGTCGTTGTAGGTGTAGGCCACCCGCTCCACATGCAGCAGCGGTGTGCTGGTCTTGACCTTGAGCAGCGATGCCTGGGCAGCGTCGGGCAGCACTGCCCGGATCTTTTCTTCGGCCCGCACCATGCGTACGCCAAACTCGGTTTCGAACAATGCGTACATCGGTCCGTGGTAGTGGCGCAGGCGCTCGGCAGTCAGGCCCCTGAACGGACCGCCAGGCAGCCACAGGTCCTCCAGGATGGTGGGCGTACCGGTAAAGGACAGGACCCGGCGCGCCTGCAGTACGGCATCGCCGGCACGCAAAGACAGCACGCGGGCGATGTCGGCGCCGCAACGCAGGCGCCGGCACTCGATGATCTCCCGCTGCGCCGGCCCCTCGCTGTTGGCATCGCCGCTGTCCGGAATCAGTTTCAGGAACCGGTATTGCACATGCTGCTCTGCATGGGTTGCCACAAATGTGCCCTTGCCCTGCCGGCGCACAACCAGGTTCTCGGCGGCGAGCTCGTCAATGGCCTTGCGCACGGTTCCCTGGCTGACCTGATAGCGTGTGGACAGTTCCATCTCGCTGGGAATCGACTCACCCGGCTTCCATTCACCCGCCTGCAGATTCTGCAGAAGCAAGGCCTTGATCTGCTGGTACAAGGGGCTGAACGCCGGTGCCTGGAACGGCCCCGGCGTGGTCGGGACCTCGGCCGCAGCCGGGGCGTCTCCAGTACTGGTGGCTGGTGTTTGTTGCATCGCGCGGGTGCTCCAGAGCGAGGGTGCGAATCGGTCCCAATCATATCTTATATAAGACATAAGACAAGTTGACGCGCCGTTGCGTTAACCGGTACAATTCAGGGGCATTTTCCGAGCGCCATGGACCCCCTGCGCGTATGTCGCCCGCACCCCATCCAACCGTATTCACATCCCACTTCCTGGAGTTTCACCATGAGCAAAAAGCCCGTCCGCGTCGCTGTCACCGGAGCTGCCGGTCAAATTGGCTATGCCCTGCTGTTCCGCATCGCATCGGGCGAAATGCTGGGCAAGGACCAGCCGGTCATTCTGCAACTGCTGGAAGTGCCGGTCGAGGGGCCGCAAAAGGCGCTCAATGGCGTGATGATGGAACTGGACGACTGCGCGTTTCCCCTGCTGGTCGGCATGGAGGCACACAGTGACCCCATGACCGCTTTCAAGGATGCCGACTATGCCCTGCTGGTGGGTTCGCGCCCGCGCGGTCCCGGTATGGAGCGCGCCGAATTGCTGGCAGTTAACGGTCAGATCTTCATTGCCCAGGGCAAGGCGCTCAACGCCGTCGCCAGCCGCAACGTCAAGGTGCTGGTGGTGGGCAACCCGGCCAACACCAATGCCTACATTGCCATGAAGAGTGCGCCAGACCTGCCACGCAAGAATTTCACCGCAATGCTGCGCCTGGACCACAACCGTGCCCTGAGCCAGATCGCTACCAAGACCGGCAAGGCAGTGGCCGACATTGAGAAGCTCACGGTCTGGGGTAACCATTCGCCAACGATGTACGCAGACTATCGCTTTGCCGCTGTGAGCGGTGCCAGTGTCGCAGCCATGATCAACGACCAGGACTGGAATGCGAACACCTTTTTGCCCACCGTCGGCAAGCGCGGCGCGGCCATCATCGAAGCGCGTGGCCTGTCATCGGCTGCATCCGCCGCCAATGCCGCGATTGACCACATGCGCGACTGGGCCTTGGGCAGCCAGGGCAAGTGGGTCACCATGGGCATTCCTTCCGACGGCCAGTACGGCATTCCGAAGGACGTGATGTTCGGTTTCCCGGTCACCTGCGAAGGTGGCGAATACAAGCTGGTGGAAGGGTTGGCGATTGACGAGTTCAGCCAGACCTGCATCGCCAAGACCCTCAAGGAATTGCAGGACGAACAGGCGGCGGTGGCCCACCTGCTGTAAGCCCGTCGCTGCCATGCATCCGCGCCAGGTGCTTCGCGACCCCCAGGCTACCGCACGGGCCCTGCCGGTGTGCGATCACTATTGCGGTGTCGAGGCGCGGATCTCCAAGAGCCTGGCTTTGCAGGCGGAAATGACGGCGCAGTATGGCGCCTGCGTCTTTGATGTCACGCTGGACTGCGAGGATGGAGCCCCGGTGGGCGCCGAATTGCAGCATGCAAAGATGGTCGCAGAGATTGTGCTGCAAGCGTGGAGTGCTTCTAAAAATGTAGCAAAGGCGCTGGCCCCGGCGGCCCGGGCACGGATTGCGGCGCGGGTGCACCCGGTGGACCACCCGGCGTTTGTCCAAGACGTGCGCACGATTGTCGGGAGCGCCGGCGAAGGCCTGTGCCACCTGATGATCCCGAAGGTGGAATCGCTGGCAGATGTGGATTTGGCGGTGCAGGCCGTTGACGCAGCCAGCGGCAGTTGGGCACAGTCCGCACCATTGCCACTGCACGTCCTGCTGGAATCTTCGCTGGCGGTGCACCGGGCGCATGTGATTGCTGCGCATCCGCGCGTGCAGTCGCTGAGTTTCGGGCTGATGGATTTCGTTGCCGCCCATGCCGGTGCCATTCCGGCCAGCGCCATGGCTGCCATGCCTCCTGCAGGTGCGGCGCCGGGCCAGTTCAGCCATCCGCTGGTGGTGCGGGCCAAGCTGGAAATTGCAGCCGCCTGTCATGCCCATGGCAAGACCCCTTCGCATTGCGTGGTCACCGAATTCAGCGATACGGCCGTAATGCGCGAGGCAGCCCGGCGTGCTGCCCGAGAATTCGGCTACACCCGCATGTGGAGCATCCACCCGAGCCAGATCCGCCCGATCCTGCAAGCATTCGCACCGGAAGACGCGGAGATCGAGGCCGCCGCACGCATCATTGCGGCTGCAACCGCTGCCGACTGGGCGCCGGTGAGCCTAGACAACCAGTTGCATGACCGTGCCAGTTACCGCTACTACTGGCAGGTCCTGGAGCGGGCGCACCGCACTGGCCGGGACCTGCCACAGGCCTGCCGGCACTATTTTTGCGGGGAAGCGGCGACCGCATGACGCTGCGCCGCTTCCCATTGATCAACACCCAGTTCCTGTCCACACGCTGAAAGAGGAGTCCTCACCATGTTGCATGCCTATCGCGACCACGTAGCTGAACGCGCTGCCCTGGGCATACCGCCCCTGCCGCTCACAGCCACCCAGACCGCCGAACTGATTGAACTCATCAAGAGCCCACCGGCAGGCGAGGAAGCTTTTCTGATGGACCTGCTCACCTGGCGCGTGCCGCCCGGCGTTGACGATGCGGCCAAGGTCAAAGCCAGTTTTCTGGCGGCTGTGGCCCATGGCGACATCGCCGTACCGCTGGTCTCCAAGTCCAAGGCCACCGAACTGCTGGGAACCATGGTGGGTGGCTACAACGTCAAGCCGTTGATTGATCTGCTGGACGACCCCGAAGTGGCCGGCGTGGCGGCAGCGGCACTCAAGCGCACCTTGCTGATGTTCGACTTCTTCCATGACGTGGCTGAGAAATGCAAGAGCGGCAACGCCCATGCCAAGGACGTGATGCAGAGCTGGGCCACCGCCGAGTGGTTCACCAGCCGGCCGGAGGTCGCCAGGAAGATCACGGTTTCGGTGTTCAAGGTCACGGGCGAAACCAACACCGATGACCTGTCGCCTGCGCCCGACGCCTGGAGTCGGCCGGACATTCCCCTGCATTACCTGGCGATGTTGAAGAATCCGCGTCCCGGCATCACTCCGGAAGAAGAAGGCAAGCGCGGCCCGATGAAATTCATCGAGGAACTCAAGGCTCGGGGCCATCTGGTGGCCTATGTGGGCGACGTGGTCGGCACCGGATCGAGCCGCAAGAGTGCCACCAACAGCATCATCTGGGGCTTCGGCCAGGACATTCCCTACGTGCCGAACAAGCGCTTTGGTGGCGTTACGCTGGGCGGCAAGATCGCGCCGATCTTCTTCAACACCCAGGAAGATTCGGGCGCACTGCCGATCGAGGTCGATGTCTCGGCCATGAACATGGGCGACGTGGTGGACGTCTATCCCTACGACGGCAAGTTGGAGAAGAACGGCGCCGTGATCGCGAGCTTCGCACTCAAGAGCGATGTGCTGTTTGACGAGGTGCGCGCCGGTGGCCGGATCAACCTGATCATCGGGCGCTCACTGACGGCCAAGGCGCGGGATTTCCTGGGCCTGCCGGCCAGCACGGCGTTCCGCCTGCCGCAGCCACCGGCAGCGTCGACCCGAGGCTTCACGCTGGCGCAAAAAATGGTGGGTCGGGCCTGCGGCCTGCCCGAGGGTCAGGGTGTGCGGCCAGGCACTTATTGCGAACCACGCATGACCACCGTCGGCAGCCAGGACACCACCGGCCCCATGACGCGCGACGAACTCAAGGACCTGGCCTGCCTGGGCTTCTCGGCCGACATGGTGATGCAATCTTTCTGCCACACCGCGGCTTACCCGAAGCCCGTGGACGTGAAGACCCATCGCGAACTGCCGGCCTTCATCAGCAACCGCGGTGGCGTGTCCTTGCGGCCGGGCGACGGCGTGATCCACAGCTGGCTGAACCGCCTTTTGCTGCCGGATACCGTGGGTACCGGTGGCGACAGCCACACCCGGTTCCCGATTGGCATCAGCTTCCCTGCCGGCTCGGGTTTGGTGGCCTTCGGTGCCGCCACCGGCGTCATGCCACTGGACATGCCGGAGTCGCTGTTGGTGCGCTTCAAGGGCCAGATGCGGCCCGGCATCACGCTGCGCGATCTGGTCCACGCCATTCCCTACTACGCCATCAAGCAGGGCCTGCTGACCGTTGCCAAACAGGGCAAGATCAACGCGTTTTCGGGGCGTATCCTGGAGATCGAGGGCCTGCCGGACCTGAAGGTGGAGCAGGCTTTCGAGCTCAGCGACGCATCGGCCGAGCGCTCTGCAGCGGGCTGCACTGTCAAGCTCAATCCGGCGCCGATCAAGGAGTACCTGACCAGCAACATCGCCCTGATGAAGCACATGATCGCTGACGGCTATGCGGACCGGCGCTCGCTGGAGCGGCGCATCAAGGCGGTCGAGGCCTGGCTGGCCAAGCCCGAACTGCTGGAGGCCGACAAGGACGCTGAATACGCGGCCGTGATCGAGATCGACCTGGCGGATGTGACGGAGCCGGTGCTGTGCTGCCCGAATGACCCGGACGATGCGCGGCTACTGTCCGAGGTGGCCGGCACCAAGATCGATGAGGTGTTCATCGGCTCCTGCATGACCAATATCGGCCATTTCCGTGCGGCTTCCAAGCTGCTGGAAGGCAAACGCGACATCCCGGTCAAGCTCTGGGTGGCGCCACCGACCAAGATGGATGCCAACGAGTTGACCAAGGAAGGGCACTACGGTGTCTTTGGCGCGGCCGGCGCACGCACCGAGATGCCGGGTTGCAGCCTGTGCATGGGCAACCAGGCGCAGGTGCGCGAGGGCGCAACCGTGGTCTCCACCAGCACCCGCAATTTCCCGAACCGCCTGGGCAAGAATTCCAATGTCTATCTGGCATCGGCCGAACTGGCCGCCATTGCTTCCAAGCTGGGCCGCATTCCCACCGTGGCCGAATACCATGCCGACATGGGCGTGATCAACGCCGATGGCGCCAAGATCTACCGCTACATGAACTTCGACCAGATTGAGGAATACGCCGAAGCCGCCGCGTCCTGAGCGTGGAAGACCGGAGACCGCCATGATCCTGACAACTGCCATCATCGTGTTGCTGGCGCTGGCTGTCGTGCTGGGCTATGTCGCTACTCGACCCGGCAGCTTTCGCATCGAACGTTCGATTCAGATCAGCGCTATGCCCGAGAAGGTGTTTGTGCTGATCAACGACTTCCATCTCTGGCCCCAGTGGTCACCC
The DNA here is from genome assembly GCA_031372035.1 of Rhodoferax sp. Taxonomy (GTDB): domain Bacteria; phylum Pseudomonadota; class Gammaproteobacteria; order Burkholderiales; family Burkholderiaceae_C; genus CAISIP01. The sequence goes on from JANMKM010000500.1 coordinate 5,838, forward strand.
TGGGAAAAGCTGGATCCTTCCATGCAACGGCAGCACAATGGCGCCGCCAGCGGCCCCGGAGCCGTTTACGCCTGGGAGGGCAACCCAAAGGTCGGCTCTGGCCGGATGGAGATCCTGAGCGTCACCGCGCCCACCAAGCTCGTGATCCAGCTGGATTTCTTCAAGCCGTTCAAGGCCCACAACACGGCCGAATACAGCTTGCTGGCTCGGGACAACGGCACCTTTGTCACCTGGGCCATGTATGGTCCGAGCCCCTTCATGTCCAAGCTCATGGGCCTGTTCTTCAACATGGACAAGCTGGTGGGCAAGGACTTCGAGGCCGGCCTGGCGAACATGAAGGCTGTCGCCGAAGCCTGAGCCGCGCTCGGCGGAGGGCGCGGCCGACAATTCTGGCCGTGCAAATCCATCAGTCCATTCCCATGTGGCCCAGTCCCTGTTCCTGCTGACCCTGGGCCATGTGTTCATGACCTTTGCCAGGTACGGCCACCAGAAGAATCTGGCTACGGCGCCCTGGTATGTCCCTGCCTTGGTGAGTTGGGGCATTGCGCTGTTCGAATACCTGTTGCAGGTGCCGGCGAATTGCATCGGTTTCCAGCGGGCCGGCCAGTGTCTGGTAGGGGTGGACTGTTTCATTTTCCGCAGTACCTGAGAGCTGGTTGGCCGGGCGCAGCGTCGCGCCCGACCCGGCATCGTGGGAGGGTGCCCGAGGTTACACTTGCGCGCGGCCAGCGGGGTCCGTGGATCTGTGGTTCTTGACAATGAGGAGCGGCTCATGCTGTTTGGCAAATTAATGCCGCGCGAAGGCAATTTCTTCGAGATGTTCAATGCGCATGCGGACCGCATCGTCGAGGCGGCGCGGGCTTTTTCGCAGCTCGTGGCAAATTACAACGACCTGCACCTGCGCGAGCAGTACAACCGCGATGTCGACAACGCCGAGCGTGCCGCCGACCGGATCACGCACGATGTCAACAAGGCCTTGCACAAGACCTTCATCACACCCATCGACCGCGAGCAGATCCACTCGTTGATCAACACCATGGATGACGTGGCTGACCTGATCCAGGACGCCGCCGAGACCATGGCCCTGTACGACGTGCGCCACATGACAGAGGAGATCACGCGCCTGACCGACCTGTGCGTCAAGTGCTGCGAGCGGGTGAAGGATGCGGTCTACCTGCTGGCGAAGATCGCCGACCCGAAGAATGCCGAGGCGGCCCTGAAAACCTGCGAGGAGATCGACCGGCTGGAGTCAGACGCGGACCGGGTCATGCGTTCTGCCATGAGCAAGCTTTTCCGTGAAGAGCCGGACGTGCGCGAGGTGATCAAGCTCAAGGCGATTTACGAACTGCTTGAGACCGTGACCGACAAGTGCGAGGACGTGGCGAACCTGATTGAGGGCGTGGTCCTCGAGAACTCCTGAGCCGGATCCACAGCCCATGCAAACGGTTCAAGTTGCCTTCTGGGTGGTGCTGCTGCTGGTGGCGCTGGCGCTGGCCTTCGACTTCATGAATGGCTTCCACGATGCGGCGAATTCGATCGCCACCGTGGTCTCCACCGGCGTCCTCAAGCCGGGACAGGCGGTGTTGTTCGCTGCCTTCTTCAACTTTCTGGCGCTGTTTGTGTTCCACCTGAGTGTCGCGGCCACGGTGGGCAAGGGTATCGTCCAGCCCGGCGTGGTCGATGTGCATGTGGTGTTTGGCGCGCTGCTGGGCGCCATCAGCTGGAACTTCATCACCTGGTACTACGGTATTCCCAGCAGCTCTTCCCACGCGCTGATTGGCGGTATCGTCGGCGCCGTGGTGGCCAAGGCGGGATCGGGCGCCCTGATCGGGGCTGGCATCTGGAAGACCGTAGCCTTCATTTTTGTGTCGCCCGTTCTTGGCTTCCTGCTGGGTTCGCTCATGATGCTGCTGGTGGCCTGGGGCTTCCGGCGGTCCACACCGTCGCGCGTGGACCGGTGGTTTCGCCGATTGCAATTGATCTCGGCCGGTGCCTACAGTCTGGGACACGGCGGCAACGACGCGCAAAAGACAATCGGCATCATCTGGATGATGCTGATTGCCACAGGGTACGCCACGGCTGAGGACAAAATGCCACCCAACTGGGCCATCGTCAGTTGTTACGTCGCGATTGCGGCCGGCACCATGTTTGGTGGCTGGCGCATCGTCAAGACCATGGGCCAGCGCATCACCAAGCTCAAGCCCGTGGGTGGCTTCTGCGCCGAGACCGGTGGTGCCATCACACTGTTCCTGGCCACAGCCCTGGGCATTCCCGTTTCGACTACCCACACCATCACCGGCGCGATCGTGGGCGTGGGCGCAGCCAAGCGGGCCAGCGCCGTGCGCTGGGGCGTGGCCGGCAACATCGTCTGGGCCTGGATTTTTACCATTCCCGCATCGGCCTTTGTGGCAGCGATTGGCTACTGGGTCAGCTTGCAACTCTTCTGACCGGCTTGGCCGGACCGCGGGCGTGCGGGCATGTCTTTTCAAGTAGGGGCCGCGGGACTGGCTTTGCCAGACCGCAGGCGCAGCGGCCCCCTCGGGGGGCAGG
>JANMKM010000554.1:0-7326 GCA_031372035.1 Rhodoferax sp.
GCCAATGCCGGTCAGACCATGCAGGAGATCGTGCAGTCGGTACAGGGCGTCAGCGGCATTCTGGGCGAGATCTCGGTGGCCTCGCGCCAGCAAACCACCGGCATCGAGCATGTGAACGTGGCCATCAACCAGATGGACAGCGGCACCCAGCAAAACGCCGCGCTGGTGGAACAGGCGGCAGCCGCCTCCAGTGCCCTGGCATCTCAGGCGCAGCGGCTGCAGCAGGCCGTGGATGCCTTCAAGATATAGAAGGCGGATTCAAGTACGAAGTGCTCCTTAATTGGTAGCGATGGGACGCGTCGGCAGGCTTCGGTTGCAGATGTTGGTTCGGCCCGGTGCACGGGCAAACCAGGCGCCACCGGGCTTGCGCGCGGACTCCACCAGTGCTGCCCAGGTGGCTGTGTCGGTACGCATCACCTCCAGCGCCGGCCGCTCAGCCACGGGCACGTCGGCCAGCACCCGTACCTGGGTGAAGGGCACGTACTGTTCCGGCTTGCCGTGGAAGCCCATGGCTCCGGGGCCTCGTGGCAGCGCTGAGAGCAGCTCCATGCCGACAAGCACCCGGCCCACCACCGTGATGTTCAGGTCCAGGCCGCGCGGTGCCTGGCCGATGATGGCGTACAGGCTGGTGCCATTGCTGCTGTCGGGCGCATTGCCCCGGGCCGCACCGACGACGCCGTAGCAGTGGGCGATCCAGGCCTTGTTATGGGCCGGGTCCGCTGCCACCGGCATGGCGCCGACAAAGCCGGTGACCGGCGCCCAGCCATCGCTGTCGGGCATGCGGCTCAGCTTCAAGCCCTTGAACGTGGTTGAAAACTCGGCCGGAAGTGTGGCCGCCGCGTCGCCCAGAGGAATCAGCTTGTCTTTCTCCTTCTCGTCATCAGCCGGGTCGGCCCACTGCGTGACGTAGTTGTCCTGCACCCGGACGATGGCCGAGCGGCTGTAGTAGCCGCTGCGCGCCAGCTTCAGGATATTGGCCACATGCCTGGGCGCGAAGCGCGGTGCCAGTTCCAGCAGCACCTGGCCGCCGCGCAGCTCCATCAGCAAGGTATTGTCCGGGTCCAGCGGCTGCCAGTCGGCAGGCGCCGACTGCTGGATGATGTCGGCCGCAGTGCGGGCACGGGCCTTCGCCGCGGTGGCATGGGTGGACAGGCCCAGCAGCAGGCTGGCGGCGAGCGACAGGGGCAGGAGTGGGTGGCGCATGGACATGGGGTGCTCCGGGGACAAGATAGGCGCTGGGTGCGGCGTCGGCATTATCTGTCCCGCCCCGGCGCGGCTGGAGACATCGGAAACAATGGGGCATGACGACTGATCTGGAACTTCTTGCCGGCAGTGCGCCCGGCCATGCCATCAGGCACCTGTGGCAGCTCGACCCGCATTGCCACTTCCTGAACCACGGCTCTTTTGGTGCCACGCCGCGCCATGTACTGGCCGCGCAGGATCGCTGGCGCTCGCGGCTGGAGCGCCAGCCGGTGCGCTTCATGGCCAGCGAGCTGCCCGCCGGTCTGCGCCAGGCTGCAAGCGCGCTGGCCACAGTGCTGGGCTGCGCCGGCGAGCGCCTGGCGCTGGTTGAGAACGCCACCGATGGTGTGAACGCAGTGTTGCGCTCCTTTCCCTGGCGCGAGGGTGACGAGATTGTTCTGGCCGACCACGCCTACCGTGCAGTGCGGCACACGGTGGACTTCCTGGCCCGGCGCCACGGCCTGCAGGTGCGGCTGGCGACCATGCCGTTCCCCTTGCAGCATGCGGACGAACTGGCGGCTGCCTACTGCGTCGCCATCACGCCAAGCACCCGGCTGGTGATCGTGGACCACATCTTCTCGCCCCTGGCCGTGGTGACACCGCTGCCGCCCATCGTGCAGCACTGTCGGGCGCACGCTGTGGCGCTGCTGGTGGACGGTGCCCACGCGCCCGGCATGCTGCCGCTGGAGCTGGATGCTCTGGGCGCCGACTGGAACGCGGGCAACTGCCACAAGTGGCTGTTTTCGCCCAAGGGCTGCGCCTTCCTGCATGCGGCGCCGACGCTGGCCGCCGACCTGCACCCAACCGTGATCTCCAACTTCCATGGCCTGGGCTTCCCGGCCGAATTCGACTGGCAGGGCACGCGCGACTACAGCGGCTGGCTGGCCCTGCCCGAGGCCGTGGACTTTCTGCAGGCCTTTGGCGTGCAGCGCTACCGCGAGCATCTGTGCACCCAGGCACGCGAGGCTGCGGCGCTGCTGTGCCGGCAATGGGGTGTGGCGCTGCCGGCGCCACCCGATGCCTTTGCAGCGATGGTGACGCTGCCCTGTCCGCTGACCGGCGAAGCCACGCTGGCCGGCGCCCTGCATTGGCACGACCGGCTTCTGCACGAGCACAACGTGGAGGTACCGGTGATCCCGATCAACGGCAGCCTGTGGCTGCGGATCTCGGCCCAGATCTACAACGAACTCCCGGACTACCAGGCCCTGGCCGACGCCGTGGACAGCATGCGCGCCTGATACGCTGGCTCAACCCTTGGTGACGACGGCGTGGCCGCCAAAACCCTTGCGCATCAGTGACAGCATGCGGTGCCCGTGGTCGCCCTTGCCCTGCGAGAAAAAGCGCGCCATAACGGCGGCCGATATCACCGGTGCCGGCGTGCCCTGGCGGATGGACTCGTCAATGGTCCAGCGGCCCTCGCCCGAATCCGCCACCACCGGCGCCACCGCCTGCATGGCGTCGCCTTCGGCCAGTGCCGTGGCCGTGAGGTCCAGCAGCCAGGAGCGGACCACGCTGCCATGGCGCCACAGCTCGGCCAGGGCCGCCAGGTCCAGGTTCAGGTCTTCGCGCCCGGCCAGCAGGGCAAAACCCTCGGCATAGGCCTGCATCATTCCGTATTCGATGCCGTTGTGGATCATCTTGCTGAAGTGGCCGGCGCCGCTGGGGCCGGCGTGCAGCCAGCCCCGGTCCGGGGCTGGCGCCAGGCACTGCAGCACCGGCTTGAGTTTTTCAATGGCCTCCACCTCGCCGCCGGCCATCAGGCAGTAGCCACCCTCCAACCCCCAGATGCCGCCCGACACGCCGCAGTCCACAAACTGCACGCCACGGCCCTGCCAGTGCCGGGCCCGGGCCTGCGAGTCCTGGTAGTTGGCATTGCCGCCGTCTACCAGCACGTCGCCCGGGTGCAACTCGGCTTCCAGCGCGGCCAGGGTCTGGTTCGTGATGTCACCGGCTGGCAGCATCAGCCAGACCAGCCGCGGCTGGTGCTGCGCCTGCACTGCGGCGCTCAGGCTGGTGTGCAGCTGCACGCCGGCCTCGTCGTCCAGTGCCGCGCGGGCCTGGGGCGAGGGGTCGAAGCCATGCACCTTGAAGCCACCCCGCGCCAGCCGGCGCGTCATGTTGGCGCCCATGCGGCCCAGGCCGATCAGCGTGGGGGAGGGCAGATAGACAGGCTGAGACATGGGGGTCCTTTCGCGGGTGCTGGGTGGCGGGGCCAATGATGGTAATCCAGCCGCCTGGGCGCTCCGCGGCGAACCGCTGTTATCGGTTCCAATAGCGGCCATGACTGCAACCGCTACGCACCAGCAGGATGGTGAATCTGCCTATGCCTGGTTTCGCCTTTCGGTGTCGCTGGCTCTGATGACGATTGGCGGCTGCGGCATGTATGCCGTGACCGTGGTGTTGCCGCGGATCCAGACCGACTTTGCGGTGGCGCGTTCCGACGCCTCGCTGCCCTACACGCTGACGCTGATCGGCTTTGGCATTGGCGGCATCCTGATGGGCCGGCTGGCGGACCGCTTTGGCGTGATGGTGCCGGTGCTGCTGGGTGCCACCGGCCTGGGTGCCGGCTTCATGTGGGCCGGCAGCGCCCAGAGCCTGTGGCAGTTCAACCTGGCGCAGGGTCTGCTGATCGGGCTGATGGGCACCTCGGCCACCTTCGCGCCGCTGGTGGCCGACACCTCGCAGTGGTTCACGCGGCGCCGCGGCATTGCGCTGGCGATCTGCATGAGTGGCAACTACCTGGCCGGCGCCGTCTGGCCGCCGATCGTGCAGCACTACATCGAGACCGTGGGCTGGCGAGCGGCCTACATCGGCATTGGCGTGTTCTGCCTGGTGAGCATGCTGCCGCTGGCGCTGGTATTGCGGCGGCGGCCACCGACCGTGAGCCTGCCCGTGGTTGCCGCGCAGCCATCCACTACCACTTCCGCGCCCGGCCTTGCGGCCGAACGCCCGCTGGGCATGGCGCCGAACGCGCTGACCGCGCTGCTGTGCGTGGCCGGCGTGTCCTGCTGCGTGGCGATGTCGATGCCGCAGGTACACATCGTGGCCTACTGCGGCGACCTGGGCTTTGGCGCCGCCCGTGGCGCCGAGATGCTGTCGCTGATGCTGGGTGCCGGCATCGTCAGCCGGCTGGTGTCGGGCTGGATCTCGGACCACCTGGGTGGCCTGCGCACCCTGCTGCTGGGTTCGTTGCTGCAGGGCATTGCGCTGGCCATGTTCCTGCCTTTTGACGGCCTGGTGCCGCTGTATCTGGTGTCGGCCATGTTCGGCCTGTTCCAGGGCGGCATTGTGCCAAGCTATGCGCTGATCGTGCGCGAGTACTTCACGCCGCAACAGGCCGGCGCCCGGGTGGGCACGGTGCTGATGGCCACGCTGTTCGGCATGGCGCTGGGTGGCTGGATGTCGGGCGCCATCTTTGACCTGACCGGTTCCTACAATGCCGCTTTCGTCAATGGCATCGCCTTCAATCTGCTGAATATTGCCGTGGTGCTGTTCCTGATGCACCGTGCCAGAATCAAAAACGCTGTTGTTGCGAGGCCTGCATGAAGATTGATTTTGTATCCGACGTAGTCTGCCCCGGGTGCGTGATCGGGCTCAAATCCCTGGAGACGGCGCTGCAGCGGGTGGGCAGCGCCGAGCCGCTGGAGCTGCATTTCCAGCCCTTTCAGCTGAACCCGGACATGGGCCCGCAAGGCCAGGACATTACCGAGCACCTGAGCCAGAAATACGGCTCCACGGCCGAGCAGATTGCCCGCAATGGCGAGGCCATCCGCCAGCGCGGCGCGGCCCTGGGCTTTGCCTTCAACATGGACAAGCGCAGCCGCACCTGGAACACCTTTGACGCGCACCGGCTGCTGCACTGGGCGGACCTGGAAGGGCGCCAGCTGGCGCTGAAGGAGGGCCTGTTCACCGCCTACTTCACCCATGGCGAAAACCCGGGTGGGCGCGACGTGCTGCTGCGCGTGGCGGGCGAGGCCGGGCTGGATGTGGCGCGTGCGGCCGCAATTCTGGACAGCGACGAATTTGCTGCCGAGGTGCGGGAACGCCAGCGCTACTACCAGGAGCGCGGCATCCACGCCGTGCCGGCGGTCATCATCAACGACCGGCACCTAATCTCCGGCGGCCAGCCGCCCGAGGTGTTCGAGCAGGCGCTGCGCCAGCTGGCCGCCGCCTGAGGGAACGCTGAACAAGCTCCCGCCATGCTAGAGGGCTACGCGCTGTTTGACACGGCCATAGGCCGCTGTGGCATGGTCTGGGGCGAGAACGGCATCCGTGCTGTGCAGTTGCCCGAAGCCACGGATGCAGCCACGGCACAACGCCTGTTGCGGCGCCTGCCTGGCGCGCTGCCGGCTGAGCCGCCGCCTGAGATCCAGCGCGCCATCGACGGCGTGGTGGCGCTGCTGGCCGGCCACGGCGGCGACCTGTGCGAGCTGCCGCTGGACATGCAGGGCGTGCCGGCATTCCATGTGCGGGTGTTCGAGCTGGCCCGGCGCATTCCGCCCGGCGTCACCATGACCTACGGCGCCATGGCCAAGGCGCTGGGCGTACCGGGTGCCGCCCGGGCCGTCGGCCAGGCCCTGGGCCACAACCCCTTCGCCCCGGTGGTGCCCTGCCACCGCGTGCTGGCAGCACAGGGCCGCCCCGGCGGCTTCTCGGCCAATGGCGGCCTGGACACCAAGCTGCGCATGTTGCTGATCGAGCAGGCGTCGTTTGGCGCGCCGGGGTTGTTTGACAAGCAGTGAGCGTGGCTTGTGCATGGGCTGGGCTGAGCTCGCGCTTGGGTCAGGGGACATCTGACCGCAGGACTGGATGACCGGGATTAGCCTGGCGTTGTGCCCGTCCAACAGCGACGCGAGAGAAATTTTGAGGGCTGCCGGCGTCGCGTCTGATCCCCGCCGAGGTGAGCTGCCAGCCCGCAACCGCTACAAAAACAGGAGTGCTCCGTGCTTTGTTTATGCGCTTCCTAGCACGATTTCCCTCTCATAATGGCACTGAAAAGGCCTTCTGGCAGAGGTTTTCAGGTGGTCGGCGGGTCTTGGAGGGCCGCATTGGCCTTTGGTACACTCGCACCCGTGGGTTCTTAGCTCAGTTGGTAGAGCAGCGGACTCTTAATCCGTAGGTCGAGTGTTCGAGTCACTCAGGACCCACCACCCGAATCAGAGGGGAACAGGCTGTCATGGTCTGTTCCCCTTTTCTTCGAGTGCAGCCATAGAGTAGTTCGGGGTGAATTGCCAGGCCGTCCAGCCGCTACCTGAAGGCCTTCCGGCACGACGTGCGCGTACCCCTCCACCATCGCGAGAGTGTTCCATCCCCCAATCGTTGTAGCTCATGTGTTGGCGTGCCCAGCCGATGCTGCCAGGTGGCAACCGTGTGCCAAAGGGCATGCCAGCCTGCGATCCCAGCCCGTCCCTGGGGGTTGCGCCATGCTTTCGAGATTGCCTGGGTCACCGGCTTGCCATTGAGCGAGCAAGCGTCTCGGGTGAATGCCGATCCGGACTTCACTAACATCATGTTGGTACGGCTGGGAGGGGGCAGGTCAGCCACTGATTTTGATCATTGTGTTCCGAACATCTCGACCAACAATGTGAGCGCGGTTGCACAAGCTCGTCCTCGAAATGCAGTCATGTTGAGACTGCTAACGATCACCAGAGTTCTTCGAGCCGTCCACAATCTCTGCCGGATCTGTTGTACCTGTGGCCGGATGCACGCGCGCATCAGGGGCAGTCGTAGGTTCACTCGGCTCAGCGCGCTTTGAGGCACTTGCCGGGTCGGGTACGTCAAAGTCGGGCTTGTCTGAGTCAGAGGCGGAAACCACGGCAGGGGCGTCACGCCGGGGAGGAGTAGATGCTGTCGCAGAACCCACACCTTCGTTCGACTCGATGTTGCGCAGCAGCCCTGCAACATCACTGCGATCAGCCCCAATACTGCGCAACAAGCCTGCAACGCTACTGCGATCCGACTCCATGCTGCGGACCATCTCAGCGATCCCATGCCGATCTGTTTCCAACCCGCGCAGCAGACCTGCTGCGCCGCTGCGATCCAATTCCATGTTGCGAACCATCTCAGCTATCCCATACCGATCGG
>JANMKM010000588.1:0-3574 GCA_031372035.1 Rhodoferax sp.
CGCCGTCCTCCAGCAGCACGGGCAGCGTCTGGCGCTGCAAGGGCTGGACTGTGTCGTTGGGATCCGGCTGATGCGGCGGCAAGGGCGGGCCGCCATCCCCGGCGCATCCGCCGGGAGGGGCAACACCATGCCAGCCCGGCGCCCGCACGCCCGAATCGGGATCGGAAACCACGGTCAGGCCATCGGCCGAGACCGTGCCGGTACCGTTGATCACCAGCATGCCTGTGGTGTGGTCAAAACTCAGAATATTGAGTTTTTCACCCGGCGCCGCACCAAACACGTTGGGGAAGGTGATCTGCACCGGCTCGGTGAAGGCCGCTACGCCTGGCGCCTGGATCGTTATGTCAAAGGTGTGTTGCAACACACCCGGTGGCAACATGTCACGCACCAGCTCCGGCGGCACGGTGGACAAGCCGATCTGTACATTGTTGAGGGTCTGACCGTTCTCGCCCACGGCGCTGCCCGGATTGATCGTCAGCGTCAGCGACTGGCGCTGCTGCTCGGTCAGCGCCGGTGCTGCGGCCGGGTCATCTACGGTGATCCTGGTGGATTGGGTATCGCTGACGGCTTGCAGCACGCTGGTGGCAACACGCGGCAAATACACCTCGATCCGATCAGCGTTGGCCAGACGCTCCTCGTTGGAACCCATGCTGCCCATCATGGTGTTGGCAATGCCGGGGTTCAGCTCGGCCGCCATCACCATTTCCGGCCAGAACACGCCATTGGGGGCATTGGTCGCGGTGCGCCCATCCACGGCCACCTTGACGCTGCCAGCAGGCACGTTGTTCAACGTGAAATTGCCGTTGGCATCGGTGTAAACGAACTGGTCCTCCTGCCCCAGGATGTATACCTTGGCGTGCGCAATCGGGTTCAGGAAGACATCGTCCGGCGTATGGATCACGCCGTCCGGTCCGCGCCGGATGTCGTCAAAGGTCATGGGCTGCAGGTCGGCCCCTGGGTCCACCACCTTGCCCACCAGCGACGTGCCGCTGACCACGGTGGTGCTGACCGTGGTGAAACTCACCGTGCGTTCGCCGCCCGGGCTGCCGTTGCCGTCGGCGTCCAGGAAGCTGCCATCGGCAGCAGCGCGGATCCTGGACCCGTCCACATGCAAGGTGATCTGGGAACCGCCCGGCATGGCGTCATCAAAGAACAACCAGGCGAAGCTGCCATCAGCCGCCGGCACGACAGTGGCGGGCAGCACGGCACCGTCAGGCCCGGTGGCATACAGGCTGTTGGCATTGAGCGTGGCTGCGTTCACCGCTCTGGAAAAGATGATTTGCGGGCGCTGGGTCACGCCAACATTCACATTGCCATCCGCCGGCGTGATGCTGTTGATGGTGAACGCCGCCAGCGCCTGCACTGTCACACTGCGCGTCAAGGTGGTGGTGTTGCCGGCAGCGTCGCGGGCGGTCAGCACGAGCGCATGGCTGCCGATGTCCAGGCTGCCAATCGGCAACGCCGCGTCAAAGCTGCCGTTGCTGGCGTCATACACCAGGCTGCGGGCCACACCATTGTCGATCGTGTAATTCAGCAGGGTCACGCCCGTGCCGGTGCCGGAAGCCGTACCGGTGAGCCGCGACGCAGCGGTCAGCACAGCGCCATCTGCGAGGCTGCTCAACTGCAGGGTCGGCGCCGCGGTGTCGAGCACGAAACTGCGCGTCGTGCCGGCGCTCTGGTTGCCCGCCGCATCCTGCGCCAGAACAGTCAATACATAGGTGCCGTCGGCCGAACCATTGGTGGCCAGCGCGGTCGTAATACTGAACGCACCATTGGCACCCAGCACCAGGTTTTGCAGCGCACCGTTGTTGATGCGGTACTGAGCAGCAGCCACACCCGAGAGATTGTCCAGAACCTGGCCGGTGAAGGTCAGATTGGCATTTGTTGCGGCCGGTGTGCCATCGATGACAACATTGGGCGCCTGGGTGTCTGTGGTCAAGGCGAAGCGGGCAAGCACCGCGGCGCCAACCTGCCGGCCCAGCGCCTTGCCTGCGACATTTGCGGGCTCGGTGTGGATGCCGCCATAGATCCGGCTGCGTCCGGCTTCGTCCGACACCTGGGTGAAGCTGGTGAAGCTGCGCGTCACACCCGGCAAGGTAACGCTGGTGATGTTGAAGGACGTGTTTTCGCCAAAGGTCGCGGCCAGCACGGTCGACGCAGCGCCGCCGAAGGTCGAATGTCCCGAGACGTAATCGGGATGTGCCGGGTTGATGAGCAGTGAAGTCCAGTTGGCGTCCTTTACCGTGGCGACATTGCCATCCAGATCTGCATTGCGGATCGCGGTCTCCGGCCGCCATGTGTCGTAGGTGTACTTGGCGTCCCAGGCGGCTATGGCCGCGTCGGCCATGGCCACGTTGAGCTGGGCAAACAGGCGCGCATTGGCCGACAGGCTGTTGCCTTGCGCTATCGCCACCCCCATTGCAATCTGGTTCCAGTGACCCGGTGGCGTGTAGCTGCCCTGGCCGTCAGCCCAGAACTGCGCCTGCTGGGTCTGGTCTGCCGTGCGGGTGGATCCAGTGGCCGAGCCCAGCGCCTTGACCTCGTTGATGGCCGCGGCGTAGGCGGCTGTGTCCAGTGCCGGCGGCGGCCCGGGACGGAACTGGGCTCCCGAACTCAGGGCAAACGGCGTGATACTTCCCCACTGTGGTTCCTCCGCGACCTTGAACATGGGTCCGGTCGGCCGCCACTGACCCACCGCCGTGCTGCCGGAGAAGTCCACAAATGCATCAGAACCATCGCTCTGGCGCGCAGCCCATACGGCATTGGCCACGCTCAGACCCAGCGCGATGCCGGTGTCCTTGGCCGCACCGTTGGCAATGGCGCCCAGGGTGTTGGCCAGCACTGTGTCAAGGATGGCCTTCTGTGCCGGATAGGTCAGGCTCAGGATGCGGTGTGCCGCCACTGCGGCAGCGGCCTGGGCATTGACCGGGCCACTGACACTGAGCTTGACCAGATAGGGCGGACTGCCCTCCACCGCTGCCAGCGCGTCATACTGCGCCAGACTCATCATGGCCAGGGTACGGGTTGCGACTTCCGGGTAGGTGGCGTCAAGCTGGATGGCACGCAGCGCCACGTCGTTCCAGGCGAGCACCGCATCAGCCTGTGCCGACGCAACCCGGGTCAGCGTGCGTTGCACGGTCTGGGTATTGCCGGCGGCGTCCGTCGCGGTGAACGACAGCAGGTTGGCGCCCAAAGCCAATTGCACGTCTGGCAGCACGAAGGCACCACCAGCACCAACGACCGCACTCAGGCCCTGGCTGGCCAGCGTGATACTGCCGCCTTCTTCCATCAGGCCGCGGATCTGGGCACGGGCTGCTGCGGTCTGCGTACCACTCTCATCACTGGCGTCAGCGGCCGCAAGGGCCAGGGAGGCAATTGCCGGCGCGGCCGTGTCCAGCGTGAAGCTCAGGTTCACCGGCGTCGTTGTATTGCCAGCCGCGTCGGCCGCCATCAACCGCAGCGTATGGCTGCCGTCGCTCAAGCTGCCGCCCGCCAGGGCCGCCACCTGCACCGCCGTCAGCTGGAAGCTGCCGTCGGGCTGCAGGCTCGAACTCAGATCCACCAGGGGCAGCGC
>JANMKM010000665.1:0-4644 GCA_031372035.1 Rhodoferax sp.
GCGCTGATCGACTTGCGCGCCAAGCTGGCGAAGGTGGAGCGTGACGCAACAACCGAAGGCAAGGTACTGGGCATCCAGCAGACATCATCCGCCAACCGTGTGGCGCAGAGTTACCGCAACGCCGAGGACGCAGCGCAGGACTACATTGACAGCATCCGTCGCGTGCATGCCGCCGAACTGGCCGGCATTGGCCAAGGCAACCAGGTGCGCAGCCGCAACGCCGGCTTGGCACAGGTTGAGGACAAGTATGAGAGCCAGCGCCGCGACCTGGAAAAGAGCCGCCGTGACGCCGAGTTCAATGGCACGTTCACTGCCGACGCGCAGCAAAAGTATTACGACGAAATCGAGCGCATCAAGCGCTTCAAAGCCGTTGCACTGCGGGAGTACGGCGACTACTACGACGAGTTGATTGCCAAGCAGCAGGATTGGGGCTTGGGTGCGTCGGAAGCTCTGGCCAACTATCTGGCCGACACCAACAATGTGGCCAAGAAGACCGAGGACATCGTTACCAAGGCCTTCAAGGGCATGGAAGATGCCATCACCAACATGGTGATGACTGGCAAGCTGGACTTTCACAGCCTGGCCACCAGCATCATTGCCGACATGGTGCGCATCAAGGTGCAGCAGAACATCACGCGCCCATTGGCTGAGTTGACCAGCGGAGCCGGCATTGGCAACTTTTTCTCAAAACTGTTCTCAGCCAAGGGCAACAGTTTTGGGGCTGACGGCGTGCATGCCTATGCCAACGGCGGCACCTTCACCAACACGGTGGTGAACACGCCCACGCCGTTTGCCTTTGCCAAGGGTGGCGGGTTCGGCCTGGGTGTCATGGGCGAAGCCGGCGACGAGGCAGTGATGCCGCTCACCCGTGACAGCGCCGGGCGCTTGGGTGTGAAGGCGCAGGGCGGTGGTGGTGGTGGCGACATCATCGTGAATCAGCCGCTGACCATCAATGCACCTGGCGCCACGGCAGAAACAGTTGGTCAGATTCGCGCCCTCATGCCGGCCTTCATTGCCGAGAACAGTCGCGTGGTGTACGGGGTGGTTCAACAGGCCATGCAGAAGCGCGGCGGGCGGATCAATGCCTGATTCCATGGACGTAGCGCTGCACCAATGCTGCGAGCGGAATCCGGTTGGACCAAGCCCGGTCAACCGACATCTTTTCATCATCACCGGCCAAGTGGCCAGAAAGAACCCATGAAGGTTGTTCACTTTGACATCAACAGGGAAGGCGTTCCAATTCCCAGGGCTCCCCTGTTGATGGAGCGCCTCAGATTTGCTGACTGGGCAAGGAACAAGGGCGGCGGGCCGGTTGAAGCGCCTGAGCATTACGCACCGGCACCATGTGGATTCTCATATTGGCGGACGGGACGCGGTGAAGTCTGCGCGATTCGCGATGAAGGTTGAGGCCGGGCCGTCATGTTGTCGTTGAAACCGTTTCCATGGTTTATCCATGGGCGTCTTGACAAGCCCCAGTTTGTGATGACCACATGAACAATGAGTCAGCCAACCTGATCACGGTTGTTGAGGGTAAGGCAATCACCAAGCCCCGGCATGGAACACCGGCCAGCCGCAGACCGGGTAACCGTGGCGAGGGCCGGCACAGTCCGCGCCGTCTGGTTTCAGTCGAGAAACAGGCCGAAGCGCTTGTGCATCGGGGCAATGGACACACGTATGCGCAAATAGCTGTGGCCATGGGGCTGGAAAGCCGGCAAGCCGCTTGGTACTGCGTGCACGCCGCATTGCAGCGCACTCCGTGCAAGGGCACCGATCACGACCGTGCGCTTGACCTGGCGCGCCTGGAGGCGCTGTTCATTCCGGTCTATGGCCAAGCCCTGTCGGGTGATCTGATGGCAGTGAACGCAATGCTGCAGATCATGGAACGTCGTGCAAAACTGTTGGGGCTTGACGCGCCGGTACGAACCGAAGTGATCGGCCAGGACGTTGCCGTTCTGGCCGTCGTAGAGGGTGTGCTGGTGGTGGGCGCCACCATGACGCCAGAGGCCTGGGTTGCCGCCGTGACCTCTTAGCTCGCCGCAAACTGTTGCGAGAACTGTTCACGCAACTGTTCCCTGTCGTGTAGTGCGCTTCCTCGTCGTGATGGTTGTTACAGTGGCTGTCTAACAAGGGGGCAATATGAGCTTCGTAGGAATCATTGCTTTAGGGCTTCTGGTGCTGGTCAGCTTTGCCATCGGAAGCGGTACCAATGACATTGCGAAGTTCTTCACCGTCGTTTTCTTCGCTGGTAGTGTTGCGATGTATTTCGCGCCGACGTGGATTGCCAGTAGGCGCGAACACCCCAGCAAGACAGCAATCATTGTCCTAAATGTCTTGCTGGGGTGGACGGTCTTGGGGTGGATCGGGGCATTGGTATGGGCCTATGCTGGCGTCCCCCCAGCGGATGGAGCCCCACCGATTGACGGTTCCTTACAGTCAACCGGCAACATGCAGATCAGCACGGGATCGGCACTCGTGGAACCGGCAACAGCCGATGGAACAAGGGTGTGTCCATTCTGTGCTGAGACGGTCAAGCGGGCAGCAATCAAGTGTCGGTACTGCCAATCCGAACTGCCACCACTGCCGGTTGAGCCGGTCGCCACTGTGGCGCAGGCAAGTGGGCCGTCGCTCCTGGACAAGCAGAGCGCGCTTTACCGGAGCAAGAAGGTGCTGGACCCCGATGACATGGAGTGCGTTGCCTGTCAAAAGCACATTCCCAAGTCCGCAGTGCGATGCGCGTATTGTGGACATCAATACGCCGCGTCCCAACCGACCTGATGCGTTGCGACAGGGAGGACCGACACTGGTTCGATACTGAGGGTACCGTTGGCGTATGGCTTGGTGAAGTTCCTATGTGGACCGTGCTGCCGCGCCCGTAGGTGCATCCCAGTTCGGTCCGACAACTCCTCTTTTCGATTGACCATTCAAGGCGTCCCAATACGACCGTCCGACTATTGGGTGGCCAAACGCGTTTTCGAGGAACTGAATCTTCTGCTTTTTCAACCATTGGCGCTGCTTGGATTTTTGCCGATAGCCGGTAATGCCGATCAGTTCGGCCGGCAGCAGGTAGGCCGGCGTGACGTATTGCATGTCGAGCCTGACGGGCCCGCTCATTCCCAGGTGAACCATTGCACCCACTGATCTGTCCACCGGATGCTTGGCGATGTAGAGCCTTTTCAGTGGTCGGTCCATGCTTTGGCTACCCTCACTGCTGCTTGTGTTTCATCGCCTCCATTATTCTCGAAACCTCCAATTTCGGCGACTGTTCGTTGCGGCTCCAACTGTTCGTTGAACAGCTTGGCGGCACCCGCTTTGTCCTGATCGCGTCGTGCGCGGCATATCATGGGGCAGTGGCATTGAATTGCGGTGCGTGCAAGGGAAAAAATGCTATCCGTAGACCTTTCCATCGTTGACCAATCAGAACTCCAAAGTCTTTGCGACTCGCGCTGCGCTGAGAGCGGAACGCTGGATTTCAAGCGCGACTTACCTGGCAACAGTGATCGGGACAAGCACGAACTGTTGAAGGATGTCTGCGCAATGGCAAACTCAGATGGTGGCGACTTGGTGTACGGTGTTGAGGAGGCGGCCGGGGTAGCTTCATCCTTGGTGCCTACTACCAGTGAGACCTTTGACGAGGTGCAGCGCCGATTGGGTCAAGTCCTGACTTCAGGTATAGAACCTCGATTGCAGGGCCTGCGTCTTCATCAGGTAGCCTGCGATGCAGGCTTTTGCACGGTGATTCGTGTCCCCGCTTCATTTGACGGGCCCCATCGCTACCTATTCAATGGTCACAGCAGATTTGTCATGCGAAACGGTACTCACACCACTGAACTGACCTATCAGCAGCTTCGCGGAGCCTTTGATCGGACTGCAAGCCTGGCGGATCAGGCGATGAGCTTCATCCGTCAAAGGACCAAAGCAATTTCCGCCGGCAACACTTGGCGCCCGATTGAGGTTGGACCAGTTTGCGTCGTGCATGTCGTTCCAATCGCCAGCATTGCAAAGCGCGTCACCGTTGACATTACTGGTATCTATCACGACTTCATTTGGTTGATGTTTGATGATTGGGGCGGGGCTTCTAGAGCTCTCAATCTAGATGGCGTTATCGCCTATCCGTCAACCCAAAGTGAAGAGGAACGAATATTTGCGTATACACAGGCATTCAGAAATGGAGCGGTTGAGGCGGTGCGCTTCGGTGGACTATTGCATGATGACCGAAGGATCATTCCCGCCTTGGAAGTAACGCAGTTTTACCGGAGCGCCGTCCTAAAGATTTTGGGTGCGTTAAGGCGGAGGGGCATCTCAGGCCCCGCAATACTGCAAACGGCGCTACTCAAATCCGACGGCTATGAGCTACAAACGGCGAACAGCTATAGCCGCAGGCATAGACCGTTCGCGGATCGGACTGATCTGATATTGCCCGATATTTGGATTGATTCACTGGAATCTGAAATGGACGTAGACCTATTGGTTCGACCATTGATGGACATACTCTGGCAATCGTTCAACATTGAGCGATGCGCAGCATATGCAAAGGATGGCCGGTGGACCGGTGGCTGACATGCTTGTTGAAATGGCTTTGTTCTGACGGCACCAATTCGCTTGTTCCAGTATGACCCCCCAACAATTCATCGCCAAATGGGGTGT
>JANMKM010000681.1:0-1848 GCA_031372035.1 Rhodoferax sp.
ATCAATTCGAGCAGGGTGAAACCCCTGTGGGCCTGGTGGCAACGCATGTTGACAGCCGACGCCGGGCCGCGCCGGCTACTGCCAGCTGCCAATGTCGGCGTTCTTGCCCTCGCCTCCGGACTGGCCATCGGCCCCCAGGGAAAACACGTCCACCTCGCCCTTCACACCGGGATTGAGGTAGAGGTAGGCCCGGCCCCAGGGGTCGTTGGGCAGCTTGTCCAGATAGAGCTTCCAGTTGCCCGGCACTGGTGCCACCGTGGGGCGCGTCACCAGGGCCTGCAGTCCCTGTTCGCTGCTGGGGTAGCGCTGATTGTCCAGCTTGTACAGCTTGAGCGCCTGCATCAGGTTGTTCACATCGGTGCGCGCGGCCGTGACGCGGGCATCATCGGCACGGTCGAGCACGTTCGGAACGATCAGCGCGGCCAGCACCCCGATGATCACCAGAACCACCATCAGCTCGATCAGCGTGAAGCCACGCGAGCGCGCGTTCGGCCAGGGGGGTGCAGGTTGTCGGATCGGCATGGGTGATGTCATGGGTGTCGGCTCGGCGGTTGAATCGGTTCAATGATAATTGTCCCATGCAGCCTCTTATCCACAGCATCTGGTGGCCCCGACTGGCAACGTTGGTCCTGGGGGCACTGGCTGCAGGCAGCGTGGTGTTCTGGGGGCTGAAGCTGCCAGGTGGCTCGACGGCAGTCCTAAGTGGCACCATGCCACCAGCCAGCGTGGAGCAGACCGATCCGCTGGCGGTCGCCCGCTTGCTGGGTGCAGGGAGCGAACCGACGCCGCTGGCGCCGGCACCCAATGTTTCCAACCGTTTCGTGCTCACTGGTGTGGTGGCGGGACGGCACGGCGGTGCGGCCCTGATATCGGTCGACGGCAAGCCTGCGCGGCCCTACCGGGTGGGTGCCGTGGTGGAGCAGGACCTGGTGCTGCAGTCGGTTGCTGGCCGTAGCGCCTCGCTGGCGGCCAATATGCGGGCACCGGCGGCGGTGTCGCTGGAACTGCCGCCGCTCAGGAAGTAGTGCCGCCGGCGGCGGACTGCAGGAACATGCGGTAGGCCGGATTGCCGGTTTCCTCGACAAAGGGGTAGCCCAGCGTGCCGAGGAACTCGCCAAAGCTCCGATCGTCTTCTCGTGGCACCTGCAGGCCCACCAGGATGCGGCCATAGTCGGCGCCCTGGTTGCGGTAGTGGAACAGACTGATGTTCCAGCCGGGTCGCAGCAGGCTGAGAAACTTCATCAGGGCACCGGGGCGTTCCGGGAACACGAAGCGCAGCAGGCGCTCGTCCCGGGCCAGATGCGAGTTGCCACCCACCATGTGGCGGATGTGCTCCTTGGCCAGTTCGTCGTGCGTCAGGTCCAGGGAGGCAAAGCCATGGCGGCTGAAGTTGGCGGCTATCTTCGGGCTCTCGCCCTTGCCATGGGTTGTCAGCCCCACGAACACGTGGGCCTGGGCCTGGTCGCTGATGCGGTAATTGAACTCTGTGACATTGCGCGGGCCACCGGGCAGGTTGCCGATCAGTTCGCAGAAGCGCCGGAAGCTGCCACGTTGTTCCGGAATCGTCACTGCAAACAGGGCCTCGCGCTCCTCGCCAACTTCCGCCCGCTCCGCGACAAAACGCAAGCGGTCGAAGTTCATGTTGGCGCCGCACAGGATGGCGACATAGGTCTCGCCCCGGGTCTTGTTGCGCGACACATACTGCTTGATCGCAGCCACCGACATCGCACCCGAGGGCTCGACGATGCTGCGGGTGTCGACGAACACGTCCTTGATGGCAGCGCAGACGGCGTCAGTGTCGACCCGGATGAACTCGTCCACCAGATTGCGGGCGATGCGAAAGGTTTC
>JANMKM010000495.1:0-3434 GCA_031372035.1 Rhodoferax sp.
TGATCGCCGCCGGCCTGCCGGACAACTGCGTACATTGCGAGCGTTTTGCCTCCACCAGCGCCGCCATTGCTAGTATTTCAATAGCGCCCCGTGCCTATTCCATGGGCGCCACAGACGACCCCGCCAGTGAAAGGCAGGTGCACCTGGTGCTCGACGGCAAAACCCACGGATTGCACCTGGCGCCCGGCACGCGGGTCCTGGACGCCGCGCTGGATGCCGGCCTGGACGTGCCCTACGCCTGTCGTGCGGGCGTGTGCTGCACCTGCCGGGCGCGCGTGCTCGAAGGCGAGGTGCGCATGGAGAAGAACTTCACGCTGGAAACCTGGGAACTGGAACGTGGCTTTTGCCTGACCTGCCAAGCCGTTCCGGTGACACCGAGCGTGCGCCTGAGCTACGACGACCGCTGAGCGCACTCCCGGTATTGGGGGCCTGGGGCTTCATGGCGGCAGGCTAAACTCGCCCACAACCCAAAATCCAGGGCACCCATGAAGATTCTTGTTACCGGAGGTGCCGGCTATATCGGCTCGCACACCTGTGTGGAGCTGATCAACGCCGGACTTGACGTTACGGTATTTGACAATTTCTGCAACAGCCAGCCGGAAGCCCTTGCCCGGGTGCAACGGATCACCGGCAGGAAGCCGGCACTGGTGGTGGGCGACATCCGCGACGCCCAAGCCCTGCGCAATGCCCTGCGCTCCAGCGGCGCCACGGCTGTTGTCCATTTCGCCGGACTCAAAGCGGTGGCGGAGTCAGTGACCATGCCACTGGACTACTACGAAAACAATGTTGCCGGCACCGTCTGCCTGCTGCAGGCCATGCGGGAATGCGATGTCAAGACCCTGGTCTTCAGCTCCTCCGCCACGGTCTATGGTGAACCACAGAAGCTGCCCCTGACCGAAGACCACCCCCTGTCTGCTACCAACCCCTACGGCCGATCCAAGCTGATGATCGAGGACATGCTGCGCGATCTGTACCGCAGTGATCCGACGTGGCGCCTGTGCATCCTGCGTTACTTCAACCCGGCGGGCGCCCATGACAGCGGCTTGATCGGTGAGGACCCACGGGGCACGCCCAACAACCTGATGCCCTTCGTTGCCCAGGTTGCGGTCGGCCAGCGGCCATATCTGAATGTCTGGGGCAACGACTACAGTACGCCGGACGGCACCGGTGTGCGCGACTACATCCACGTGGTGGACCTGGCCGCAGGCCATCTCAAGGCACTGCAACATCTGGAGCAAGGCCCGCAGTGCCTGGTGGTCAACCTGGGAACCGGCGTTGGCTACAGTGTTTTGCAAATGGTGCAAGCGTTCGAGCACGCCAGTGGCAAACCGGTACCGATCCGCATTGCGCCGCGCCGTCCCGGCGACGTGGCATCCTGCTATGCCGATGCCAGCTTGGCCCAGCGCACCCTGGGCTGGCAAGCGCAAAGGTCACTCGAAGCCATGTGCGCCGACGGCTGGCGCTGGCAAATCACCAACCCTCGGGGTTACGGAGCATCGCAACAATGACCAAAGGCATGATCCTGGCGGCAGGCCAGGGAACGCGGGTCCGGCCCTTGACGCACGATCTGCCCAAGCCCATGGTTCCGATCCTCGGCAAACCGGTCATGGAATACCTGATCGAGCATCTGGCGCGCCACGGTGTCACCGAGATCATGGTCAACGTGGCCTATCACCACCGCAGGATCGAGGACTACTTTGGCGACGGCCACCGTTGGGGCGTGCAAATCGGCTATGCCTATGAGGGTGTGCGTGAGCACGGCGACATCATTCCCAGGCCCATGGGGTCGGCCGGCGGCATGCGCCGCATCCAGGACTTCAGTGGCTTCTTTGACGAAACCACGTTGGTGCTGTGTGGCGACGCGCTGATCGACCTGGACATCACAGCAGCCGTGCAGGAGCACAAGGCCAAGGGCGCGGTGGCCAGCGTTGTGGCGCTGGACGTGCCCAGATCCGATGTGCAAAGCTATGGCATCGTGGTGGCGGACCCGGATGGCAGGATTCGCTCGTTCCAGGAAAAGCCCACCCCCGTCGAAGCGAAGTCAACGCTGGCCAGCACGGGCATCTATATCTTCGAACCCGAAGTCCTGAACTGGGTACCGCCGGGGAAAATCTTCGATATCGGCTCGCAATTGTTTCCGCAGCTGGTGGAACAGCAGGTGCCGTTCTATGCGCAGAGCAGCGCATTCAACTGGATCGACATCGGACGGGTCAGCGACTACTGGTCGGTGCTGCAGCGCGTGCTGCGCGGCGAAGTGGCGCAAATGAACATGCCGGGTCGCGAAGTGCGGCCCGGCATCTGGGTCGGAATCAACACCTCGATCCCCTGGGACGAGGTCACCATCGTGGGGCCAGTCTATATTGGCTCCAGCGTGCGGGTCGAGCCTGGCGCCACCATCACCGGCCCGAGCTGGATCGGACACGGCAGCGTCATCCGCAGCGGCGCGGCTGTCACGCGCAGCATCCTGTTTGAGTACGTGCGCATTGGGGCCAACAAGCACTTCAGCGAAATGATTGTGTCGCCGCACTATTGCGTCAACCGGCGTGGGGACACTGTGTACCAGGGTGACGAAACGTCGAGCCTGCGCTGGGGCGACGCGCGCGCCTGACCATCCACTTTGCAAGGTAACAAGATGAGCATCCAACCCGTAGTTCTGTCCGGCGGTTCGGGCACCCGCCTGTGGCCGCTATCGCGCGAGAAGTACCCCAAGCAGTTGCTGCCATTGATTGGTGATGACAGCCTGCTGCAGGCCACGGTGCGCCGGGTGGAGGGCGCGGCCGCAGACGGGATCGAGCCGCCGATGGTGGTATGCAATGAGGAATACCGGTTCGTGATCGCCGAACAGCTGCGGCTGATGGGCAAGCCGGGCTCGGTGTTGCTGGAGCCGGCCGGGCGCAACACGGCGCCAGCGTTGACCCTGGCCGCGCTGGCGGCCGGCCGCAACGGCGCCGATCCGGTGCTGCTGGTAATGCCTGCCGACCATGTGATTCTGGACAAGGCGGCGTTCCAGCGCGCAGTGCGCGAGGGAGCGGCGCTGGCCTCGGCTGGAGCCGTTGTCACGTTCGGCATCACGCCGGACGCGCCGGTTACCGGCTATGGCTATATCCAGTCCGGCGCCACCTACAGCAGCCACGACGGCTCGACTGGTCAGGCGCGCGTTATTGCGCGCTTTGTCGAAAAGCCGGACCGGGCAACGGCCCAACGCTACCTGGATGAAGGCACCTATTCGTGGAACAGCGGCCTGTTCATGGTGCGCGCATCGGTATGGCTCACCGCCATTGACGCCTGCCGGCCCGACATCGCAGCCTGCTGCCGTGCTGCCTGGAACAAGGGCTCGGTTGACGGCGAGTTCATGCGTGTGGACAAGGAACGCTTCCTGCAATGCCCCAGTGACTCCATCGACTACGCGGTGATGGAGCGATTGGCGGACGGTG
>JANMKM010000723.1:0-6062 GCA_031372035.1 Rhodoferax sp.
GGGCTGAAGCGCCCGTCGCGGATGGCTTCCAGCGTGGCCCGCAGTTCCGGATTGGCCATCATGATGGTGCGGGGCTGGTAGCCGGCGCTGCGGATGGCCGCCACTTCCGAGGTGGTGTTGCCGAAGATGAAGATGTTCTCGGCGCCGACGTTCTCCAGAATCTCGACATTGGCGCCGTCGAGAGTACCGATGGTCAGCGCACCGTTGAGCGACAGCTTCATGTTGCCGGTGCCCGAGGCCTCGGTGCCGGCGGTGGAGATCTGCTCCGACAAGTCGGCCGCAGGGATGATCAGTTCCGCCAGGCTGACACTGTAGTTCGGTACGAACACCACCTTGAGCAGGCCGGCGGCGCGCGGGTCGGCATTGACCGTCTTGGCAATGTCATTGATCAGCCGGATGATCAGCTTGGCCATGTGGTACGCCGATGCCGCCTTGCCGGCAAACAGCACCACCCGCGGCACCTGGACCGAGCCTGGCTGCTCGCAAATGCGCAGGTAACGCGTGACCACGTGCAGCACGTTGAGCAATTGACGCTTGTATTCGTGGATGCGCTTGACTTGCACATCAAACAGCGCCTCCACCGGAACCTCCATACCCAGGTGCTGCTGCAGCCAGCCTCTCAGGCGCAGCTTGTTGGTGTGTTTGGCGGCGGCAAAGGCGGCAATCAGGTCCGGGTCGTCCAGATGCGGCTTGAGTTCCTGCAGCAGCGACAAGTCCTTGCGCCAGCCGCGGCCGATGGTCTGGTCCAGCACCCGCGACAGGGCCGGATTCGCCTGCGCCAGCCAGCGCCGAGGCGTGATGCCGTTGGTCTTGTTGTTGAAACGCTTGGGCCAGAGGCGGGCAAAGTCGGCAAAGATCGACTGCTGCATCAGCTGCGAATGCAGGGCCGAGACGCCGTTGACGGAATAGCTGGTCAGCACCGCCAAGTAGGCCATGCGCACCCGGCGCTCGCCGCCTTCGTCCACCAGCGACACCCGGCGCATCAGGTCCTGGTCGTGGCCGTGCTGTTGCGTCAGCTGGGTCAGGAACCTGGCGTTGATGTCGAAGATGATCTGCAGATGCCGCGGCAGCACCCGGCCCAGCATTTCCACCGGCCAGGTCTCCAGGGCCTCGTGCATCAGCGTGTGGTTGGTGTACGAGAACACGCCCTGGCACAGACGCCAGGCATCCTTCCAGGGCAGGTGGTGTACATCCAGCAGCAGCCGCATCAGCTCGGGAATGGCGAGCACCGGATGGGTGTCGTTGAGATGGATGCTCACCTTCTCGCTCAGTGCATCGAAGGTGCTGTGCTTGCGCAGGTAGCGGCGCAGCAGATCCTGCACACTGGCGCTGACGAAAAAATACTCCTGATGCAGCCGCAGCTCGCGCCCCGAGGGCGTCGAGTCGTCCGGATACAGCACCCGCGAGACGTTTTCCGAATGGTTCTTGCGTTCCACCGCCGCAAAGTAGTTGCCGCGGTTAAAGGCTGAAAGGTCAATTTCCTCACTCGCCTTGGCCGACCACAGGCGCAGCGTGTTGGTGGCCTGGGTGGCATAGCCCGGGATCACGGTGTCATAGGCCATGGCCCGCACGTCACTGGTGTCCACCCAGTCAAAGCGGTCGCCATGCTGCAGCAAGCGCCCGCCAAACTGCACCCGGTAGCTGACCTCGGGGCGGGCAAACTCCCAGGGGTTGCCGCCGGTGAGCCATTGGTCCGGCACCTCGACCTGCTTGCCATCGACAATGGTCTGGCGAAACATGCCGTAGTCGTAACGGATGCCATAACCATAGCCCGCCATCCCAAGTGTGGCCATCGAGTCCAGGACGCAGGCAGCCAGCCGGCCCAGGCCGCCATTGCCCAGCGCCGCGTCGGGCTCGAGTTCTGTGATGGCGTCCATGTCCACGCCCAGGTCAGCCAGGGCCTGGCGCACCGTGGACTGTAGTTCCAGCGCGATCAGCGCATTGCTGAAGCTGCGCCCGATCAGGAATTCCATTGACAGGTAGTAGACGAACTTCACGTCCTGGGTGGACTTGGCGCGGGTGGTCGCCATCCAGCGCTCCATCAGCTGGTCGCGCACGGCGTGCGCCGCCGCATGCAACCAGTCGATCGGCAGCGCGGCGCCTGGGTCCTTGCCGACCGTGAACATCAGCTTGTTGGCGATGGCGCGCTTGAGCGACTCCAGGTCCTTGCCCGGTACGTCGTAGTCAAAGGACGCAGTGGCTGGCGTGGCGATAGCGGGTTGGGTTGGCATGTTCATGGTGACATTGGTGCTCTGAAACCGGTGTAGAGGGTAGCCTGTCCGCTGGCCCGTGGGCTCCGCCGGACGCGCACCTGAGGGCGCGGCAGGGCAGATGCAGACTTCATGCCAACA
Source organism: Rhodoferax sp. (assembly GCA_031372035.1). Classification (GTDB taxonomy): domain Bacteria; phylum Pseudomonadota; class Gammaproteobacteria; order Burkholderiales; family Burkholderiaceae_C; genus CAISIP01. The sequence goes on from JANMKM010000723.1 coordinate 2,352, forward strand.
GGCTCCGGTAGAGGGTGGCGTATTGCTGCGCTGGCACCTGCCAGTCAAAGGCCTGGCGCATGCCGCTGTTGCGTACCCGGGCCCAGGCGGCGCGGTTGCGGTACAGGGCAAAGGCCCGGCGCACGGCATGCCGGTAGGCGGCGTCGGTGAACGGGCCAAAGGCAAATCCGGTGGCGCTGCGGTCCTCCAGGGTCGCCAGGTCGGCGTCCACCACTGTGTCTGCCAGGCCACCCACGGCACGCACCAGCGGCAGGCTGCCGTACTTCAGGCCGTACATCTGCGTCAGGCCGCAGGGCTCGAAGCGCGACGGCACCAGCGTCACATCGCTGCCGCCAAACACCTTGTGCGCCAGGGCCTCGTCGTAACCCAGGTGCACGGCCACCCGGCCAGGATGTTGCAGCGCCTGCAGGGATAGCGCCTGTTCCAGGTCGGGGTCGCCATTACCCAGTACCAGCAGTTGCCCGCCTTGCTGCACCATCTCCGAAACACCGGCCAGCACCAGATGCACGCCTTTCTGTTCCACCAGCCGACTGATCAGGGCAAACAATGGCGCATCGGCCTGGGTATCCAGCCCGGTGCCGCGTTGCAGGTCGGCCTTGCAGCGGGCCTTACCCGCCAGGCGCTGCACGTCGTAACGTCTGGCAATGCCGGGATCCCGGGCCGGGTCCCAGACATTGGCGTCGACGCCATTGAGGATGCCGCTGAGGCGATCGCGTCTGGCCCGCAGCAGCCCGTCCAGGCCGCAACCCTGTTCGGCCGACTGGATCTCGCTGGCGTAGGTCGGGCTGACCGTGCTCAGGTGATCGGCGTAGTACAGGCCGGCCTTCATGAACGATACCTGGCCATGGAACTCCAGGCCTTCGAGCTGGAAGGCAGCAGCCGGCAGACCCAGTTCACCAAAGTGGTGGCGCTCAAACAGGCCCTGGTAGGCCAGGTTATGTACGGTATACACGCTTGCCACAGGGTCCGCCGGTCCGGGCCAGAAGCGCATGCAGGCTGGTGTCAGCGCGGCATGCCAGTCGTGGCAATGCACCACCTGCGGGCCCCAATGCGGGTCGATCCCATGGGCCAGATGAGCGCCTGCCCAGCACAGGGCGGCGAAACGCCGGTGGTTGTCAGCGTAGGGCCGGCGCTGGGCATCCTCGTAGGGGTTACCCGGGCGGTCGAAGAGCCCGGGGGCATCAACGACGTAGGCGCGCAGTGGCGCTGTACCGGCAGGCACGGCTGGCAGCGACCCCAGGCGCACAGTGGCGCTTTCGCCCCATGGCAGGGTGAAGCTGCCAATCGCGATGGGCTGCTGCAGCCCGGCCATGATGGCCGGAAAGCCTGGCAGCAGGGGCCGCACATCACAACCCGCAGCGGCCAGAGCCTGCGGCAGGGCGCCGGCCACGTCGGCCAAGCCACCCGTCTTGAGGAGAGGAAAAATTTCGGCGCTGACCTGCAATATGCGCATGGATACGGCGGTCAAAGGTTTGCCACTGCCGGCAACTGGCTGAGCATGCCGCGGGTGATCAACACGACACCGTTTTCGGTACGCTCGAAGCGCGCAGCGTCGAGCACCGGGTCTTCTCCCACGACCAGGCCTTCCGGCAGGCTGCAGCCCCGGTCCACCACTACCTTGCTGATGCGGCAACCGCGCCCGATGGTCGTGTTTGGCAGCAGTACGGCCTGGTCGATCTGGCAGTAGGAATGGATCCGTACGCTGGAGAACAGCACGGAATTGCTGACGTTCGAGCCCGATACGATGCAGCCACCCGAAACCATGGTGTTGATCGCCAACCCGTGCTTGCCTTGTGCGTCCTGGACGAACTTGGCCGGGGGTAACTGGCGCTGGCTGGTCCAGATCGGCCAGTCGGTGTCGTAGATATCGAGCTCCGGCGTGACCGAGGCCAGGTCCAGGTTCGCCTCCCAGAAGGCGTCGATGGTGCCGACATCGCGCCAGTAGGGCCTGGCATCGGCTGCAGAGGATACGCAGGACATGGAGAAGGGGTGGGCCACGGCCTGGCCCTGTTCCACCACGCGCGGGATCACGTCCTTGCCGAAATCATGGCTGGACGACGGGTTGGCGAGATCGGCATCCAGCAATTCGTACAGATACTGCGCATTGAAGATGTAGATGCCCATGCTGGCCAGTGACAGCTCGGGGTGGTCCGGCATGGGCGGCGGGTCGGCTGGCTTCTCGGCAAAGGCCGTGATCCGGCGCTGCTTGTCCACCGCCATCACGCCGAAGGCGCTGGCCTGGGCGCGCGGCACCTCGATACAGCCCACGGTGCAGCCGGCACCGCTGTCGACGTGGTCCTTGAGCATCAGCGAGTAGTCCATCTTGTATACGTGGTCACCGGCCAGCACCACCACGTACTCCGGGTTGCTGGACTGGATGATGTCCATGTTCTGGTAGATCGCGTCTGCCGTGCCCCGGTACCAATGCTCCTCATCGACCCGTTGCTGGGCCGGCAACAGGTCCACCATTTCATTGAGTTCGGCACGAAGGAAACTCCAGCCACGCTGCAGATGCCGCAACAACGAGTGCGACTTGTACTGGGTGATGACGCCAATCCGGCGGATGCCAGAGTTGATGCAGTTGGACAAGGCGAAATCAATGATGCGGAATTTGCCGCCGAAGTAGACAGCCGGCTTGGCCCGGCGGTCGGTCAGTTGCTTCAGGCGCGAGCCGCGACCACCAGCCAGCACCAACGCGATGGTGCGGCGCACCAGCATGTGCGGCTGCGACAGGCGGTCCTGGGCGCTGGCAGCAGCGCTGCCGGGGGGCTGTGGCATCGGAGTCTCCTTGTTGTGGTTGCGCGATCCGCTGCATTGCAGACCGCATCGCTGGCGACGCGGCGAGATAGCGCTTTCAGGTTATCACGCGCCCGCCGGGGCTGCAGCTGCCAGTGTGGCGAGCTGCAGACAGGTGCCCGGAACGCTGGTCTGCGGCGCGAGTACCCCGCTGGCCGTGCCGGCCCAGCCTGATTCACTGTCCAAGCGCAGGCACCAGGCACCCGCAGGAACATTGAACGCCATGGGATGTGCATGACCATTGAGCAACAGCAGCAACGCGTCGTTGCTCTGGGGCTGATGCAGTACCAAGGCCCAGGCGAGACCCTGCCCGTCCTCCCAGTCACTGGCCTGCATTCGCTGGCCTTGCGGGGTGTACCAAAGCGCCGCAGGATCGCAGCCGTGCGGTTCAGATTGCCACCAGCCCCGGCTTTGCAGCAGGGGCAATGCGTGCCGCAGTGCGATCACCCGCGCCACAAATCCACACAAGTCGGCATCGGCTGCGTCCCAGCGCAGCCAGGTGGTGTCGTTGTCCTGGCAGTAGGCATTGTTGTTACCGCCCTGGGTGTGGCCAAGCTCGTCGCCTGAGAGCAGCATCGGCGTGCCCAGCGACAGCAACAGTGCAGCCAGCAACGCCTGGCGCTGGCGGCGGCGCGCCAGCAACACTGCTGCATTGTCGGTGGCGCCCTCAATGCCGTTGTTGATGCTCAGATTGTGGCCATGACCGTCCCGGTTGTGTTCGCCATTGGCCAGGTTGTGGCGCTGGGCATAGCTGACCAGATCGTGCAGGGTGAAACCGTCGTGAGCGGTGACAAAGTTGACGCTGCTGTGCGGGCCCCGCCCGCCAGAGTCAAATTCAACACTGGAGCCGGCCAGACGCTGGGCCATGGCGCCGCGGCTGCCCCGGCGTTGTAGCCAGAAATCGCGCTGGACATC
>JANMKM010000728.1:0-2311 GCA_031372035.1 Rhodoferax sp.
ATCGCAATTTCGGCGAATTCAAAGTGCCCAGCCTGCGCAATGTGGCCGAAACCGCGCCCTACATGCACGATGGCCAGTTTTCCACGCTGGAGGCGGTCGTCAACCATTATTCGGAGCTCAAGCTCGAGCGGCTGCATGCTGACGGCGACACCCTGATCAAGCCGCTGCACCTAACGGATGGCGAGAAGGCTGACCTGGTCTCCTTCCTGCGCACCCTGTCAGCGCCCGGCGCCAGCGGCTGGCAGCCGCGGCCACTGGCGCCGTGCCAGCCGAGGGGCCGCGGGGTCAGGCCCTAGGCGCCTGGGCGGCGCTGCGCCCACCACCACAGTGCGGCACCACCGGCCAGCATGGGCAGGCACAACCACTGTCCCATGCTCATGCCCAGCGACAACAGGCCCAGGTGCGCGTCGGGTTCGCGGAAAAATTCCGCAGTGAAGCGCAACAGGCCATAACCCATCAGAAAGACTGCTGCCACCTGGCCCTGTTTGTGCGGCCTCGCCGCATACCACCACAACACCCCAAACAGCAACAGTCCCTCCAGCAGGAACTGGTAGATCTGCGACGGGTGGCGCGGCAGGTCGCCCGCACCGCGAAACACCATGCCCCAGGGCAGGCTGGGGTCGGCCAGGCGACCCGGCAGTTCGCCATTGATGAAGTTGCCAACCCGGCCCGCGGCCAGGCCGGTGGGTACACACGGCGCCACAAAATCGGCCACCTGCCAGAACGGGCGCCGGCGGCTGCGCGCGAACCAGGCCATGGAGCCGATCACGCCGAGCAGGCCGCCATGAAAGCTCATGCCCCCCTGCCAGACTGCGAACACTTCCAGCGGGTGGCTGGCGTAGTAGCCGGGCTTGTAGAACAGGCAGTAACCGATGCGCCCTCCCAGTACAACGCCCATCACTCCCAGGAACAGGATGTCTTCCACGTCGCGCCGGCTCCAGGCGGCGGCGCCGGTCATGGCGGCAAACGGTGGATGGCGCAATCGCCGCGTGCCCAGCCAGTAGAAAAGCGCAAAGGCGGCAAGGTAGGTCAGCCCGTACCAATGGACGGCAAAGGGTCCGATCTGCAGGGCGACCGGATCAATCTGGGGGTGCATCAACATGGGCTGGATTGTGCCCGCTTGGCTGCAAACGCGAGAAAACGGCGCAGCACCGGGTTGCCGTTGTGCGCGTCCCAGACCAGACTGGTCTCACACAGGCCGGCATTGGTCCTGGCACGGCCGGGCACGGGCCGGTACACCACGCCGGGGCGCTGGAACTGGGTGACGCTGTGTGGAACCCAGGCCACGCCCAGACCGGCCGAGACCAGGTTGACGATGGTCTGCATCTGGATCGCCTCCTGCGCCACCAGCATGGACGCGCCGTTGGCCTGGTACAGGCCCGCAATGACGTCATACATCGACGGGGCGATGCGCCGCGGAAACAGCACCAGCGGACAGCGCAGGACAGCAGCCAGCGACGGCGCCCGCCCGCCCGTGGCGAGCACATGCTGTTCAGGCAAGGCCAGCACTAGCGGCTCGGCCGCGACTGCCAGCCGGGACAGCCCAGTGGGCGCAAAACCCTTGGCATGCAGCATGAAGCCGGCGTCCACCTGGGCACGCTCCAGCGCTTCAAGCTGCCTGTCGCCGGTCGCTTCAAGCAATTCGAGCTGTACGCCCGGATGGGCCTCCCGAAACGCGCGCACCCAGTGCGGGAGCAACGTATAGCCCACGGTCGATACAAAAGCCAGGCGCAGCCGCCCGCTGCCACCGTCGGCCGCTGCCCGGGCCTGCCCGGGAAGCGCTGCGGCACGCGCCAGCAGCAGATCGACCTCGGGCAACAGGGCCAGTCCGGCCGGACTCAAGGCCACGCGGCGTTTGCTGCGGTCGAACAGCAACACGCCAAGAGCCTTCTCCAGCTTGGCAATGGCCTGGGTCAGCGGCGGCTGGGTCATGTGCAGCCGTGCCGCCGCCCGGGCGAAGTGCAGCTCTTGCGCCAGCACCGAAAACTGGCGCCAGCTGCGCAGATCAATACGGATGTCTTTCATATGCAAGGCATATTAAACCAGCCGAAAGAATATATTGGATCAATAGCGCGGGCGGCGCCATACTGTGGCCTCCCGGCGCTTTGGCGCTGTCTCCGAGAGATCCCCATGGCCACCCAACCGATCATCCTCAACCCCCGCAGCAAGAACATCACCGAAGGCAAATCGCGCGCGCCGAACCGCTCGATGTACTACGCCATGGGCTACCAGGAAAGCGACTTCAAGAAGCCGATGGTCGGCGTCGCGAACGGCCACAGCACGATCACGCCGTGCAACAGCGGCCTGCAGA
>JANMKM010000735.1:0-2143 GCA_031372035.1 Rhodoferax sp.
TCGTCAGCGTGGTGCCGCTGGGGAAACTCGTTGGTAAGGACTTCCTGCCCAAAGACGACCAGAGAACAGCCATGCAATTCGCCTCCCGCCTCAACAACGTCGAAACCTCCGCCATCCGCGAACTCTTCAAGCTGTTGGGCAAACCCGGCATCATCAGCTTTGCCGGTGGCTTCCCGGACAGTGCCATGTTTGACGTGGCCGGCATCCAGGAGGCCGTCAACAGCGCGCTTGAAGACGAAGCCGGCGCCATGCTGCAGTACGGCGCCACCGAAGGATATGGCCCGCTGCTTGAGCAGTTGGCCGCCTTCATGGGTACCAAGGGCGTGGCCGGCCTCAAGCCCGAGAACCTGATCGTCACCACCGGCAGCCAGCAGGCGCTGGACCTGCTGGGCAAAACCATGATCGGCCCGGGTGACAAGGTGATCGTCGAAGGCCCCACCTTCCTGGCCACGATCCAGTGCTTCCGGCTCTATGGTGCCGAGCTGATCAGCGCGCCCCATCGACGCGCATGGCGTGCAGACCGACGCGCTGGAGGCGCTGATGCGCGAGCACAAGCCAAAGTTCGTCTACCTGATTCCCACCTTCGGCAACCCCAGCGGCGCCATGCTGAGCCTGGAACGGCGCAAGCGGGTGCTGGAGCTGGCCGTGCAGTACCAGACGCTGGTGGTGGAAGACGACCCCTACGGCGACCTGTATTTCAACGCGCCGCCGCCACCCAGCATCCTGGCCCTGAGTGCCGGTGTGCCCGGCAGCCGCGAGCTGATTGCCCATTGCGGCAGCATGAGCAAGGTGCTCTCACCAGGCCTGCGCGTGGGCTGGATGATCGCCCCCGAGGAGCTGCTGGCCAAGGCCACGATGTGCAAGCAGTTCAGCGACGCCCACACCAGCACCTTTGCCCAGGCCACCGCCGCTCGGTACCTGTTGGCCGGCCGCATGCCCGCTACCCTGGCCCATGTGCGCAAGGTCTACGCCGAACGTGCCCTGGCCATGGGCGCAGCCCTGAAGCGCGAACTGGGCGACGCCATCGACTTCTTGCAGCCCGAAGGCGGCCTGTTTTTCTGGGCCCGCCTGACCGGTGCCGGCGGCAAGCTGCAGGATGCCGGCGAGTTCGCCAAACGCGCTATCGCGCAAGGTGTGGCCTTCGTGCCCGGGGCGCCGTTCTATGCCGCGAACCCGGATCTATCGACCTTCAGGCTGAGTTTTGCGACCGCGGATGTGGCGAAGATTGAGGAGGGGGTGGGGCGGTTGGGGCGGGCGATTTGAGGGCTCCATCGGTTAAGACACTGGCTAACGTACGATTAAAAAGTCTATAATTCGTACGATAAAACGTACTCCTTTTAGTGGTAGTCCTGAACCAACCCGGATGACTCGCCACAATTTTTGGTTAACCCCATGTCACTCCTCACCGCAAACGACCTGAAGACCCGTGGCGTCGCTGCCATTGAGTCTGTGTTGGCCACGCAGCCAGAAGCCATGATTTCCGTCAGGGGTAAGGAGCGTTTTGTGGTGATGGACATGGCGCATTACCACTACTTGCGGGAATGTGAATTGGACGCAGCGCTGGCGCAAAGCCAGGCTGATGTTGCCGCAGGGCGCTTTGTGGTGGAGTCTGCGTCGGAGCACATTGCGCGCTTGGACGCCTTGCTCGCTTCGGGCACGGATGTTGCGCCCGCGAAGGCGACGGCTCGCGCGAAGCCGGTCGTGAAAGAGGGTATGACGAAATTGGTGCGACGCAAGTCCCGCTCCTGAACATTGCTGGTTGCCGCGGTTGATGGCCTACCAGATCGTTTTCACCGAGAGCTATACCCGCGTGGCGCTGCGTTTTCTCAAGCGCCATCCCGAACTTGGAAGCCAATACAGCAAGACGCTGGCTTTATTGCAGGCCAATCCGCACCATCCATCACTGCGGCTGCACGCATTGGCGGGCAAGCACCGGGGCTTGCATTCTGTGTCGATCAATCTGTCATACCGGATCACGCTGGAGTTGCTGATCCGTGATCAAACCATCACGCCGATCAATGTTGGCGACCACGACGCCGTGTATTGAGAGCGGTCCCGGCAGCGTGTTGCTACAGTTTCGGTAGCTATCCGTGCCTTCCGGATAGGCCTCTCAGCCCGATTTGCGCCACACACTCGCCAGCCA
>JANMKM010000060.1:0-2579 GCA_031372035.1 Rhodoferax sp.
GGTACCCGCGCCATTTTCCAGCGCCAACTCAATACCGCTATCAAGCGCGCGCGTTTCCTCGCGATGCTGCCGTACAGCGACCAGCACCGCATCTAAGGGGACGGCAACATGCAGATTATTCTTCTCGACAAGGTTGTCAACCTCGGCAATCTGGGTGAAATCGTCAAGGTCAAGGACGGCTTTGCCCGCAACTACCTGATCCCGAGCGGTCGTGCCAGGCGCGCAACGGAAACAGCCAAGAAGGAATTCGAAGCCAAGCGGGCAGACCTGGAAAAGCAGGCTGCAGCCAAGCTGGCAGAGGCTCGTGCCGCAGGCGAAAAACTCGCCGGTTCTGTCGCCAAGCTGACCCAGAAGGCCGGCGTCGATGGCCGGCTGTTTGGTTCGGTGACCAATTCCGACATCGCCGAGGAACTGTCCAAGGGCGGTTACAAGGTTCTGAAGTCGCAAGTGCGCATGCCCAACGGGCCGATCAAATTGGTGGGCGATAGCACCGTCAGCGTGGCCTTGCACACGGACGTGGTGGTGGACATCACGGTATCGGTATACGGCGAGACGACCTGATTGCGTTCCGGGCCTGTAGCGGCTCATGTCGCTGCCGGTCTGCCGATGAGCCGCCAGGGCTTTGCCGTGGCGGCTTTTTCATTGGGATGTCAGGTCATTCTTGTCCACCGCCTGTGCACAATTTGCCCACAGCTGTTACCTGCCTTGTGCACAGCAATTCACTCGACGCCGAAGCAGCCTGCGCGTAGCATCGGTCAACCAGACAATGCCCTATGTCAGCCGTTCTAACTGCCGTCAGCGACGGTCCCAACCATGACCGCCAGGTTGCGCAGTTGCGCATCCCGCCGCACTCCGTGGAGGCCGAATCCAGCGTTCTTGGGGGCTTGCTGCTGGACAACGCGGCCTGGGACCGGGTTGGCGATCTCCTGACAGATGGCGACTTCTACCGCTATGAACACCGCCTGGTGTTTGCGGCCATCGGTGCCCTGGTCAACGCCAGCAAGCCGGCCGACATCATCACGGTGTTCGAGCATCTGCAAAGCCAGGGGAAAGCGGAGGAGACGGGTGGTCTGGCCTATCTGAATGCCCTGGCTCAGTATGTGCCAGGAGCAGGCAACATCCGGCGCTATGCGGAGATCGTGCGCGAGCGCTCGATACTGCGCAAACTGGTCAGCGCCAGCGACGAGATTGCAACCAGCGCCTTCAATCCGCAGGGCCGCGCCGTCAAGGACATCGTGGACGAAGCGGAACAGCGGATCCTGAACATCGGCGAGCAGGGCTCGCGCATGAAGCAGGGTTTCCAGGCCATGGATTCGCTGGTGGTGGACTTGCTGGACCGGGTCCAGGAGATGGCAGCGAACCCGAACGATGTCACCGGCGTGGCGACCGGTTTCTATGACCTGGACCGCATGACGGCGGGTCTGCAGGCTGGCGACCTGGTGGTGCTTGCGGCGCGTCCGTCCATGGGGAAAACCGCATTGGCGATCAACATCGCCGAGCATGTGGCCTTGAACGAGGGTTTGCCGGTGGCGGTGTTTTCCATGGAAATGGGTGCGGCGCAGCTGGCGGTGCGCATTGTTGGCTCCATTGGCCGCATCGACCAGAGCCACTTGCGTACCGGTAAGCTCAGCGACGAGGAGTGGCCGCGCCTGATCGAGGCTATCGAGAAGTTGCGCAACGTCTCGCTGCACATCGACGAGAGCGCTGGCCTGACCTCCAGCGAGCTGCGTGCCAATGCCCGCAGGCTGGCGCGCCAGTGCGGCAAGCTGGGGTTGGTGGTGGTGGACTACCTGCAGCTGATGAGTGGCTCCAGTGGCAGCGACGAGAACCGCGCCACCGAGCTGGGTGAAATTTCCCGGGGCCTGAAAATGCTGGCCAAGGAGCTCAAGTGCCCGGTGATCGCCCTGTCGCAGCTCAACCGCAGCGTGGAGACCCGGCCCGACAAGCGGCCGATGATGAGTGATTTGCGGGAGTCCGGTGCCATTGAACAGGATGCGGACATCATCATGTTCATCTACCGCGACGAGTACTACACCAAGGACGCCTGCAAGGAGCCTGGCGTGGCCGAGGTCATCATCGCCAAGCAGCGCAATGGCCCCACCGGCGTTGTCAAGCTGGCCTTCCTGAAGCCAATCACCAAGTTCGAGAGCCTGGCCAGCGGCTCAGGAGATTACTGACTACAGCACTTCGCTTGCAAAGTCCGCCAACCGCGAGCGCTCGCCGCGCGCCAGCGTGATGTGGCCGCCATGCGGCCAGCCCTTGAACTTGTCGACGGCAAAGGTCAGGCCGGACGAGCCCTCGGTCAGGTAGGGCGTGTCGATCTGGGCCAGATTGCCCATGCAGATGATCTTGGTGCCCGGGCCCGCGCGGGTGATCAGGGTCTTCATCTGTTTGGGCGTGAGGTTTTGTGCCTCGTCAATGATCACGTACTTGTTCAGGAAGGTCCGGCCACGCATGAAGTTCATGCTCTTGATCTTGATGCGGCTGCGGATCAGCTCGCTGGTGGCCGCACGGCCCCATTCGCCGGCACTGGTGTCGGTCTTGCCCAGCACTTCCAGGTTGTCATCCAGCGCGCCCAT
>JANMKM010000117.1:0-5209 GCA_031372035.1 Rhodoferax sp.
GAATCCTCACGACCAGGAAGGTCGTTCCGGTTCCTGTGCTCCGTGCGCCTTGCCTGACACCCGCTCGCTACGCCTCCTGGCACAAAGCCCGCGCGATGCAAATCGCGCGGGCTTTATCTTTGGCGACGGGATATCAAGGGATTAAACTCTTTCGAACCCATCCGGAGTCAGCGATGCCGAGCCCGTACATCACCCAAGACCCCTTGCTCATGAGTGGCACGCCCTGCTTTGTGGGTACGCGGGTACCCGTGAAGTCGTTGTTTGACTATCTGGAGGCTGGCGATTCTCTGGACACGTTCCTGGAGCAGTTTCCAACGGTCACCCGGGAGGTTGCGATCCATGTGCTTGAGGCCATTCGCACTGCTTTACTGATCGCTTGACTGTATGCGCGTTCTGCTTGACGAGTCCGTGCCGCGGGCGCTCGGGTTTGTGATCGAAGGGCACTTTGGTGCAGCGCTATAGAGCCAGTCTGGAGCCGGCGGGCGTCAAACTCGCCACGTATCGGAGATCAGGACTGGTATTCAGGCGAACTACATGCGACTCACTCGAGAGGCTCGGGTCTAATCGGTATTTGAGAGGGAATTTGGCCCGCAGGCTCCAGGGAGAAAGCACGGAGCGCTCCTGATTTTATAGCGATTGGGGATAAGACCCACCCTCACCCCTGCCCTCTCCCACGCGCGGGAGAGGGGGCAAAACCCGACGGGCGACGCGCCCCAAGCCGGCAACGCGGCGCGCGCCACACCGCTCGGCTACGGGTCTCCGAGCATTGCCCACGCGGGACGGGCTGATTACATTGGCCCGGACGCCCACCACATCCGGAGCCCCCATGACCGCCCCCATTGTCAGCACGATGATGAACGTGCCACTCTCGCTCAACCAGTTGCTGGAGCGCGCCGGCACGCTGTTTGGCAAGAACGAGATCGTGTCGCGGCTGCCGGACAAATCGCTCAAGCGCCACAGCTATGGTGAGTACCACCGCCGCACCCGTGCGCTGGCTGCGGCGCTGCAGGCTCTGGGGTTGCAGAAGGGGGACCGGGTGGCGACGCTGTGCTGGAACCACTATGCACACCTGGAGTGCTACTTCGGCATTCCGGCGGCTGGTGGCGTGATGCACACGCTGAACCTGCGCCTGGCGGCGCCCGAGATCGGCTGGATTGCCAATGACGCGCAGGACCGGTTCCTGATCGTGGATGACGTGCTGCTGCCGCTGTACCAGCAGTTTGCCCACCTGTATGCCTTCGAGAAGGTGATTGTGGTGCCGTTCTCTGGCGCTGTTGTGCCGGCCGGATTCACCGACTACGAAGCCTTGCTGGCCGGCGCCGATGCCGACGGCTTCCATTACGCAGCGCACGACGTGAACGACCCGGTGGCCATGTGCTACACCTCCGGCACCACGGGACGGCCCAAGGGCGTGGTCTATTCGCACCGCTCCACCATCCTGCACACCTTGATCGGCTGCCTGGGCGACTACTGGGGCCTGAAGGGCACGGACTCGGTGCTGCCGGTCACGCCGATGTTCCACGCCAATTGCTGGGGCGTGCCCTATGGCGCCGTGATGATGGGCGTGAAGCTGGTGTTTCCCGGGCCGCACCTGCATCCGGACGACTTGCTGGACCTGATGCAGCTGGAGCCGCCAACCCTCAGCCTGGGCGTACCCACGATCTGGATGAGCCTGATCCAGACCTTCGACCTGGCACAGCAACCCGGCTCGGCCAACACTGGGCGCTGGAAGCTGCCCCAGGGCATGCGCTCGCTGGTGGGTGGCGCGGCCGTGCCCGAAGCGCTGATCCGCGCCTTCGACAAGCACGGCGTGTGGCTGCTACAGGGATGGGGTATGACCGAGACCTCGCCCCTGGCCACGGTCTCGTACCCAACCGCCGAGTTGCGCGATGCGTCCATGGATGAGCGCTACCGCCGCGCGGCGATGGCTGGTGTGCCGGTGCCGCTGGTGGACCTGCGACTACAGGGCGACGACGGCAACACCCAGCCCTGGGACGGCAAGAGTGTGGGCGAGATCCAGGTGCGCGGCCCCTTCATCACCGGCAGCTACCACCACGTTCCGGTGGCGGATGACAAGTTCACCGCCGACGGCTGGCTGCGCACCGGCGACGTGGCCTCGGTCGACGCCATGGGCTTTGTGCGCATCACCGACCGCACCAAGGACCTGATCAAGTCCGGCGGCGAATGGATCAGCTCCGTGGATCTGGAGAACGCGCTCATGGCGCACCCAGCTGTGGCTGAGGCTGCGGTGATTGCGATACCGGATGAAAAGTGGAGTGAACGGCCGCTGGCCTGCGTGGTGCTGAAAGCAGGCCGGAGTGCAACAGCAGCCGAGTTCGGTGCGCATCTGCTGCAGCACAACTTCGCCAAGTGGCAGTTGCCGGACCGCTATGAATTCATCGACGCGGTGCCGCGCACCTCCACGGGCAAGTTCTGGAAAATGAAGTTGCGCGAGCGGTTCGCCGCAGGATAAGTGGCACTGCCTGCCTTCGTGCCGGTAACCAAGGGCGCTGGTCGCCGACCAGACGCTCGCGCCAGGTTACTCACCGTCAGACGACGCCAGCAGATCGGTGGGGTTGGCGCCCTTCAAGACGCGGTCCACACAGGTGGCGGCCTTACGGTGCATTTCGGTTTGGGTCGCGCCACAAAACATGAGGCCACCTGTGTCCGCGTTGATTCCGGTGTTGTAGATCACCGGCAGGCGTTGAGTCGCCGCGAGATTCGCGATGAGTTTGAATTGGATGCCAGACCTTCTCTGGCGTCTGTGCAAACAGAGCTCCGACCGCGAGCAACGTCATACCACAGGCGACAAATGGTCCGCATTGGTGATTCTTTCGGACCATACCCGTCTAGCTGATCAGTGTCATGCCCGCATGCCTGGACGCACCGACATCGAAGGTCACAGTCCCGGTGCATCCCGCACCCGCGGCTGAACGCTCGATCAGGCAATCCGCAAAATCGGCCTTGCCGTCTGCGAACACCCGCAGGGCGCGCATCACTTGATCAGCACGCTCAACCAGGAGTTGCTTGGTACGCAAAATTGCCTCCAGCGCCTGCGCTACTTGAAGTCCCGTCAGCCCATAGCTTGATGTCAGCACCCAGTACAGCTCAACGACTGAGACTATTGTGATGTAACCGGGGTTTTCGCTGTCCAAAGACTCGATCAACCTGGTGGCCTTGGTCGCCTGCTTTGCATCATCCTGCATGATGTATCGCACCAGGACGTTCGTGTCGAGGCCTATCATCGAGCCGAAGCCCCGCGCTTGGCAATAGCAGCGTTCATGGACTCGATTGAAACGGGCTTTCTGGCCGGACCAAACATCCCCTTGAGCGCAGTCACCTCGCTGGTGGCTGCAACGAACTCGTAGCGGCCAGGCGCAATGAGAACGAACTCAACGCGGTCCCCTGCATCAACCTTGAGTTCATTGCGAACCTGTACAGGTATGGTGATCTGTCCTTTGGACGTGAGCGTGGCTGTGGACATTTTTCAAACCTTTTGCCTTACTTTAATGTAAGGAAATTGGCATGTCAAGGGTTAAGCCGGCTCTTGAACTGGCGCCGCAGTCCGGGCGGGTCGCTGCGGCTGATCCTCACTACCGGCGTGCCATGCCAATTGGCACACCGCTGAATGGCCTGCGCAATTTCATGCACGGCCTCGTGTTCCAGCCGCACACCAGGTTCGGCATGGAAGACCCGCACCTCGAACACACCCTCGGCGCGGTGCGCCTTGGCGTCCAGCCGTCCCACCAGTGCGCCCCGGTGCAGCACCGGCAGCACAAAGTAGCCGTAGCGGCGCTTGGCCTCGGGCGTGTAGCACTCGATGCGGTAGTCAAAGCCGAACATGGCCAAGGCCCGCTCCCGGTCCCACACCAGCGGGTCGAACGGTGACAGCAACGCGCTGTGGGTCGCTTGCAGCTTGCCCAGGCGCGCCTTCTTCAACAGTGTCACGTTGTCTGCATGCACATAGCCCGGTACGGCCCAGCCCTCCACCGCCACGCGCAGCAACCGCCCGGCGTCCACCCAGGCATCGAGATCGGCGTCTTTCAACCGCGGCTTGGTGCGGAAATAGTCGTTGATCCAGCGTGCCTGGGTCAGGCCCAAAGCCAGCACAGCACGCTCGTGGAAGAGCTGTTGCACCTCGGTCAGGTCGGGCAAGGCCATGTCGTCCAAGGCCGGGTGCACCCGTGCCGTCAGGTCATAGACCCGATGGAAGTTCTCACGCCGCGCCACCATCAGCTCGCCGCGTGCAAACAGGGCTTCCAGCCAGCGCTTCTCGTCCTTCCAGCCCCACCAGCCACCACCACTGCCCTCGGTGCGTGCAAAGTCCGAAGACTTCACCGGCCCCTTGTCGGCGATGTGCTGCAGCAACCGGTCCAGATGGCCACGCTGCGCAGCGTGCAGGCGTTCGCCGCCGGCGATACCCCAGTGCCGGCGCATCTGGCTGTTGTAGGACCGGTGCAACGCCAGGTCCTGGGTCGGCGCAAAGCAGGCCTCATGCGCCCAGGTCTCGAACACCGAACCCCGCTGCAAGGCCGCGTCCAGCCAGGCTGGGCGGTAGTCGCCCAGGCGGGCGAACAGCACCAGGTAGGGGCTGCGCGCCACCACGTGGATGGTGTCGATCTGCAGCAGTTGCATCCGGGCGATGCAGCGCAACAGTGCCGCTGGTGTGGCCCGGCGCGCTGGCGCCTCCAGCAAGCCCTGGGCCGCGAGCTGCAGGCAGCGCGCCTGCTCCAGGCTCAGGGCTGCAGCCGGGCGACTTGCCATGCGACAAACGTGCCGGGGAACCTGGGCCGCTGATCAGTAGCCGCGCAGGCGTTTGAGCAAGCCGGCGGTGGAGGCATCCAGGCCCACCGCGTCGCCACTGTCCAGCCGTGACTCCAAGTCTTTGGCCAGGACCTTGCCCAACTCCACGCCCCATTGGTCAAAGCTGTTGATGCCCCAGATCGAACCGCTGACGAAGACCCGGTGCTCCTGCATGGCGATCAACGCGCCCAGGCTACGCGGCGTCAACGCCTCCAGCAGCAGGAAGGTGCTGGGCCGGTTGCCTCGAAAGTCCTTGTGCCCGCCCGCATCCGCCTTGCCCACCATCAACGCCTGGGCCTGCGCCAGCGCATTCGCCAGCAGCTTGGGCTGGTGCCCGGCGAGCTGGTGCGCGGCCTTGCGCACCGCCACAAACTCCACCGGAATCACGTCCGTACCCTGGTGCAGC
>JANMKM010000120.1:0-10819 GCA_031372035.1 Rhodoferax sp.
ACGCTCGGGCTGCTGGCGGCACTGCTGCTGCCGGCGGCGCAGGCCAGGCTGGTGCAGCAAGTGCAGCGTGTGCCCGTGAGCGTGCAGGACCTCTACGGCAAGGAGGTGTCGCAGGACATCGTGGTCACGGTTTTCGTCGAGGACAGCACACCCAGGCCGCGGCCGGTGCTGGTGATCGGCCATGGTCGCCCGCCTGAGGCCGAGAAGCGCATCAGCTTTGGGCGTGCCACGTTGATCAGCAGCGCACGCTGGTTTGCCCAGATGGGCTTTGCCGTGGCCGTACCCACCCGTATCGGCTATGGCGTCAGCGCCGGGCCGGATCTGGAGGATTCGGGCGACTGCCTGCGCAAGAGCTACCCGGCAGGCTATACCGCGGCGGCGACGCAGACCCTGGCAGTACTGACCTTCATGCGGCAGCGGCCCGACGTGGCCCAGGACCGGGCCGTGATTCTGGGCCAGTCCTATGGCGGGGCCACGTCGATCGCGGTTGCGGCGCGCAACCCGCCGGGTGTGCAGGCCGCCATCAATTTTGCCGGTGGCGGGGGCGGCAATCCGAAGACGATGCCGCAAAGCCCCTGTGGCCAACCGGCATTGGAAGCGCTGTTCAGCGGCTATGGCGCGACCGCGCGCATACCCACGCTCTGGATCTACTCTGAAAATGACATGTTCTTTGGCCTGAAGCTGCCGCGGCAATGGTTCGACGCCTTCACGGCGGCCGGCGGTGTGGGGGAATACAAGCTGTTCGGGCCGGTGGGTGACAACGGCCACAGCCTGTTCACACTGTCACCCGAGACCTGGCAGCCGCTGGTGCTGGCGTTTTTGCAGGCCCATGGCTATCCCGAGCTGCGCGCGGCGCCGGCGGTGCCCGCTGCAAAGGCCTTTGCGCCGGCTGGCGCCTAGGAGCAGAACAACACGGAGCCGGCCTGCCGCCGCCAGGCGCGGCGCAGTGTGCCGGGCCTGTGCGGCCGAGAGTCAACGCGTACACTGTGCCGACAGCCCATGAACGGCTGACGATGCAACAGTGTCTGGCACTGAGGCCCCAGAGGAGGTAAGTTTTGCGTTTGATCGTCTTGTGCCTGATGCTGTTGGGTGCCGGAGTGGCGCGCTCGGCCGATGAAACCCTGTATACCGTGAAAGAGGGTGACCACCCGTGGAACATCGCGCAGCGCTACCTGCTGGAGCCGGGCTATGCCGAGCGCTTGGTCCGGCTGAACCGGATTCCCGATAACTACAGTATCCCGCCCGGCACCCGGCTGCGCATTCCGCTGGCCTGGCTGAAGCTGCAAGAAGCCCAGGCCCGGCTGGTAGCGCTGCATGGTGACAGCAGCGTGCTGGAGCCGGGCGCTGCGCCGCGGCCGGCGCAGCAGGGCGAGGTGTTGCCGCCCGGCGCCGTATTGCGCACCGGTGCCCAGGCTTCGGCCCAGCTGGAGTTTGCCGACGGTTCGCGGGTGCTGGTGCGACAGTTGACCGAGGCCCGGCTGCTGCGGGCTCAGCAACCGATGCTGGTGGGCAGCGGCAGCCTGGTGGAACTGGAGCTGTTGCGTGGCGCGTTGGAAAACCGGGTGCAGCCCTTGTCCGGGCCGCGCAGCCGTTTCGAGATCCGTACGCCGGCCGCCGTGGCCGCCGTGCGTGGCACCCAGTTTCGTGTCAGCGCTGGCACCCAGCAGACCTGGACCGAGGTTCTGGAAGGTGGTGTCCTGGTCAGCAACCCGGCCGGTCAGACGCCCACACCGGCAGGGACCGGCAGCGTCGCCGAGCTTGGCAGACCGCCGGGCACGGCCACAGCCCTGCTGGCCGCACCCGTGCTGTCGGCACTGCCGGCGCGGCTGGAGCGTTTGCCGATCGACTGGCCGGTGCCGCCCGTGCCCGGCGCCGGCGGCTACCGGACCCAGGTGGCACCCGATGCCAAATTTGATGTTGTGCTGTCGGACGAGTTGACGCCGTCGCCACGGGTGCGTGTCAGCGACGTCGACGATGCGCAATACACGCTGCGGGTGCGTGCGGTCGATGCACGGGGCCTGGAAGGCCTGGTGGCCGAGCGCGTGATCGAAGTCTATGCCAGGCCGGAGCCACCGCTGCTGATCGAGCCCGCGCCGGACGCCCAGACCCTGCAGGGGCAGCCACTGTTCCGCTGGACCCAGGGGCGGCCCAACTGGAACTACCGCTTGCAGCTTTATGCCGGCGTCGAGCCTGGCGCCGCCCTGCTCGACGAGCAGGTGGTCAATGCGGCCGGCCAGGCCACGGCCCGTAACGAACTGCCCGCCGGCCTGTACCGCTGGCGCATAGCCGCCATCGACCCGGCGAAGAACAACCGACAGGGCCCCTGGGGCGACAGCCAGGACTTCCGCCGGGTGTTGCCCGGCCCCGGGGTAGAGCCGCCACAGCTGGAAGGCGGTGGTGTGACACTGCGCTGGCCATTGCAGACCCATGCCCGCAGCTACCGGCTGCAGGTGGGGCTTGACCCAGCGTTCAGCGCTCTGCTGCTCGACGTGGAGAGCAGCGCACCGCAGCACATGCTGAAGCAACCGGCCCCAGGCACCTACTATGTGCGCGTGCTGTCGGTAGGTATCGATGGCTTTGCCAGTCCTTGGGGCGGCGCCCAGACCCTCATCGTGCCGCCTGCTCCAGAGCCCAAGTCCAATTGGGAGGTCTGGCTGCTGCTTCTGCCTTTGTTGTTTGCGATATGAGTGGCAAGGAGTCACGAGCAGTGGGCGAAATTGGGGACAGGCAATGAGGGCCGCCGGGCCGCCCCAAGGCCCGTCGCTTCGCAGCGGCAGACGGCTTCGGGACTACAGCCCCTGGTTGCTTGCGACTGGGTTGCTGCTCTTGTTGCAATGGAGCGCGCCGGCCTGGCTGCACCGGCTTGATCTGTTGGCCTATGACCTGTTGCTGCCGCGCCGCGCCGCAGCGGTTGAGCCAGCGCTGGTGGTGGCGATCGATGACGCCAGTCTGGCGCGGCTGGGCCGATGGCCCTGGCCGCGGTCGGTGCATGCAGACCTGATCGAGCGGCTGCATGCCGCGGGAGCGCGCAGCATTGCCATGGCGATCATGTTTGCCGAACCCGATCCGGATCCGGCTGGTGACATGGCGTTGGCGCAGGCCATGCAGCGCCAGGGTGCTGTGCTGCTGCCGTTGGTGCCGGTGCTCGGTGCTGGTGGCACCGTGACCGAGGGCCTGCCCACGCCGGCGTTGCGCGCTGGCGCCGCAGCACTGGGCCATGTGGACCTGGAGATCGACCTCGATGGCCAGGTGCGCCGGGTGTTCCTGCGCGGCGGTGCCAGCGAAAGCCGTTATCCGGCGCTGGGGCTGGCGGTGTACCAGGCCATTGCGGGCAACATGCCGGACGCCGGGCTGCCGGGCCGCAGGCGGGGCCCGGCGGCGCCAGTGGCGGACGCGCAGTGGGTGCGAGACTTCGAAGTGTTACTGCCGGCGATGCCGCCGCTGCCACGGATTTCCTTCATCCAGGCGCTGGACGGTGACGCGGCCCTGGCCCAGGTGCGCGGCCGGGCCGTGTTTGTGGGCTTCACCGCGAGCGGTCTGGGTGGCGAGCTGGCCTCGCCGCTGCAGGCGCACCACAGCACGGTGGCGGCTGTGGATCTGCACGCCCATGTGTTCGAGTCCCTGCGCGCCCACGCGCTGGTGACGCCAGCGGCGCAGGTCGCCCAGCTGGGTTTTGGCTTGCTGCTGGTGGCCAGCCTGGCGCTGTGGCCGCTGGGTCGCGCACGCCATGCCGGGCTCTGCGGTCTGGCGTTGGCAACGCCGCTGCTGGCCAGTGTCGGCCTGCTGCATGTCGCTGGCTGGTGGCTGGAGCCGGTGGCGGCGACGCTGGCGCTGCTGTCGGGCTTTGCCTTGTGGCTGGGTCACCATCTGCGCCGCAGCCGGCGTGCCCTGATGCGCACACGACAGCATGCGCAGGCCACGCTGGCTGCCATTGGCGATGGTGTGATTACGGTGGATCGCCAGGGGCTGGTGCAGTTTGCCAACCAGCAGGCGCTGGCGCAGTTCGGCCCCGAGGTGCAGCGTGGCCGGCGCCTGGTCGATGCCCTGGGCCTGGCCGGCGACGGCATGACCCTGCTGAGCGTCGCCCTGGAGGAGTGCCTGCGTGACGCCATGCCCGTGCGCCTGAGCAGCCACATCCGCACGGCCGCACCTGATGGCGCGCGTGATCTGCGCGCCAGTGTCAGCCCCTTGCGTGGCCCGGCGGGCGAACTGGAGGGCGCGGTGCTGGTGCTCAACGATGTCAGTGACGCCGTGGCCAGCGCCAACCGCCTGCAATACGCAGCTACCCATGACGCCCTGACCCGCTTGCCCAACCGGGTACTGCTGCATGAGCGCATCGGCCTGGCGCTGGCCCGGGTGCAGCGTCACGGCAGCAGCCTGGCGCTGCTGTTTTTGGACCTGGACCGGTTCAAGCGCATCAACGACAGCCTGGGCCATCGTCAGGGCGACGAGGTGTTGCGCATCATGGCCGAACGGCTCAAGGCGATCTTCCGCAGCACCGATTTCGTCGCGCGCTGGGGTGGCGACGAATTTGTGGTGCTGATGGAGGATGTCTCCGGGCCGGATGCCGTGGCTCTGGCCGCGGCCAAAGTGGTAGCGGCGCTGCGCGAGGACGTCGAGACCAATGGCACCCGGCTGGCCAGCTCCTGCAGTGTCGGCATCGCCATGGCGCCGCAGGACGGCATCGAAATCGATGGCTTGTTGGCCAAGGCCGATACCGCCATGTACCGCGCCAAGTCGCATCCGGATACGGGCTTTCATTTCTATTCGTCCGAGCTCAAGATCTGGACCCGCGAATACCTGGGCCTGGAGGTGGACCTTCGGGCCGCCCTGCGCGAGAACCGCTTCGAGCTGCACTACCAGCCGCAGTACACGCTGCGTGACGGCGCGCTGGTGGGCTACGAGGCGCTGCTGCGCTGGCGCCGCACGCCCGAGGCCCTGGTGCAGCCGGATCAGTTCATTGGCGTGGCGGAAGAGACCGGCCTGATTGTGGAGATTGGCGCCTGGGTGGTGTTGCAGGTCGCGCGGGACCTTGCCAGCGCACTGGCAGCAGGACGGCCGGCGCTGCCAGTGGCGGTGAATGTGTCGGCGCGGCAGTGTGTGAACCACGGCATCGTCGACGTGGTGCGTGCCGCCTTGCAGGAAACGGGCATTCCCTCAGCACTGTTGAAGCTGGAGATCACCGAGACCACGGCCATGACCGACGCCGCCCAGGTGGCCGTGCTGTTGCGCGAGATCAGCGCGCTGGGTGTGCGCATTGCGGTGGATGATTTCGGCACGGGTTATTCGTCCCTGGCCTACCTCAAGCGCTTCCCGATTGATGAACTGAAGATCGACAAGTCCTTCGTCCAGGACATTGCCACGGATGCCGATGACGCGGCGATCGTGCGCGCCACCATTGCGCTGGCGCATGAGCTCGGCATCATGGTCGTAGCTGAAGGCGTGGAAACCGAAGCGCAGAGCCAGTTCCTGACCGCGCAGCATTGCGACATTGCGCAGGGCTACCTCTATGGTCGGCCGCAGCCGCTGGAGCGGCGCGAGCCGCCGGACGCGGGGCCGGGTCGTTCCACACCTCCTTAAAATCCCAGCCTACGGCATGCTCTGCCGCAGCCCATGACCCAATCCCAGGACACGCCAAAATTCCGCCGCGCCGCCGCGCCCGCCAACGCGGTGGCGCGTGCGCCCGTGGCCACGGGCGGCACCAGCCGGCTGAATAAGCGCATGGCCGAGCTGGGCATGTGTTCGCGGCGTGAGGCCGATGACTGGATAGGTCGGGGCTGGGTCCGGGTCAACGGCGAAGTGGCCAGCATGGGCATGCAGGTCACGCCGGAGCTTCGCATCACTGTGGACAAGCAGGCCCAGGGCCTGCAGGCGCAGCAGGTCACGGTGCTGCTGCACAAGCCCATGGGCATCGTCAGCGGCCAGGCCGAGGACGGGCACCAGCCGGCGATCACGCTGGTGCAGCCGGGCAACCGCTGGACCGAGGACAACGCCCGCTTTTTCTTCCACCCCAAGCAGCTCAAGAGTCTGGTGCCAGCCGGTCGGTTGGACATCGACTCCACCGGCCTGCTGGTGCTGACGCAGGACGGCCGGGTGGCGCGGCAACTGATTGGCGAGGATTCGCTGTTGGATAAGGAGTACCTGGTGCGCGTGACCTGGGTCGGCAGCGCGCGCGCTTCGGCTGGTGGCGACAGCCTGCAGGCCATCGATGACGCCACGCCGGTGACCACCGACGTGCAATCGGTGTTCCCGAAATCGCAGCTGGCGCTGTTGCGCCACGGCCTGAGCCTGGACGGCCAGGCGCTCAAGCCCGCCAAGGTGGACTGGCAGAACCCGGAGCAACTGCGGGTGGTGCTGACAGAAGGCAAGAAGCGCCAGATCCGGCGCATGTGCGAACTGGTGGGGCTGAAGGTGGTGGGGCTGAAGCGGGTGCGCATCGGCCGCGTCATGCTGGGCCACCTGCCGGTGGGCCAGTGGCGCTACCTGGCGCCGCACGAATCGTTTTAAGGAGCCAACATGCATCCGAGTGCTACTAAATTATTAGCAGCCTGCGTTGTATCCATGGGCCTTGCGGGCCCATTGCACGCCCAAGGCACGGTCAACGCGCTGTGCAGCACCGATGCCGCATGGTGCGAGGCGGCAGCGGCCGAGTTCAGCCGAACCACGGGCATCAAGGTGCTGCAGGCGCACAAGGGCACGGGCGAGATCGGTGCCCAGCTGCGCGCTGAAGCCGCGAACCCGAAGACCGACATCTGGTGGGGCGGTACCGGCGACCCGTTCCTGCAGGCGGCCGAGCAGGGGTTGCTGGAAGCCTACCGGCCGGAGTACATCAACGACCTGCATGCCTGGGCAGTGCGCCAGTACGCGATGTCGCAGAACATGGTGGGCGGCTTCTACACCTCTGCCATCGGCTTTGGCTACAACACCGAGTTGCTGAAGAAAAAGAAGCTGGCCGAGCCCAAATGCTGGGCCGACCTGGTCAAGCCCGAGTACAAGGGCGAGATCGAGATCTCGCACCCCGCCACCAGCGGCACGGCCTACACCATCATTGCCGGCCTGGTGCAGCTGATGGGCGAGGAGCAGGCCTTCGACTACCTGAAGAAGCTGCACAAGAACACCACCAGCTACACCCGCAGCGGCCAGGCCCAGGCGCCCAACGTGGCCAAGGGCGAGGTGGCGATCGGCGTGAGTTTCATCTTCGGTTTCGAGAAGTACCGGCACGACAAATTTCCGATCAAGGCCGTGGCGCCGTGCGAGGGCACGGGCTACGAGGTGGGCGGCATTGCGCTGGTCAAGGGCGCGCGCAACAAGGAGAACGCCAAACGCTACTACGACTGGTTGATGAGCGTGGCCGGCCAGTCCATTGGCGGCAAGGCCGGCAGCCTGCAGTCGCCAGCGAACCGCACGTTCACACCGGATGCGCGCATTCCGTCGATGGCCGACGTGAAGCTGATCAAGTATGACATCGAGAAGTACGGCAAGTCGGCGGAGCGTCGCCGCCTGATCGAGCGCTGGACCAAGGAAGTGGAAGCGCTGCCGCGCTGATCCACGGCCCCGGCCGGGCTGGCCGGGGCACTTGAAAACCCGGGTTTCACCCATAATTGCGGGTTGCCCGCGGCACAGTACCTGTGCCGTTCATTTCCGTTCTTCAGAGCCATTTCACTCCTATGACCAAGCAAACCCTTTCCTTCCAGGCCGAAGTGGCGCAGCTGCTGCACCTGGTGACGCATTCGCTCTACTCCAACAAGGAAATCTTCCTGCGCGAGCTGATCTCCAACGCTTCCGACGCCTGCGACAAGCTGCGTTTCGAGGCGCTCAATGCCCCTGCGCTGTTTGAGGATGCGCCGAACCTGGAAGTACGCGTCAGCGTCGACAAGGCGGCCCGCACCCTGACCATCAGTGACAACGGCATCGGCATGTCGCAGGCCGAGGCGATCGAGCACCTGGGCACCATCGCCAAGAGCGGCACGCGGGACTTCATGTCCAAGCTCAAGGACGAGCAGAAGGCCTCGGCCCAGGAAGGCGGACAGCTGATCGGCCAGTTCGGCGTGGGCTTCTACTCCGGCTTCATCGTCGCCGACAAGATCACGGTCGAGTCGCGTCGCGCTGGCCTGTCGGCGGCCGAGGGGGTGCGCTGGGTCAGCGCCGGCTCGGGCGACTTCGAGGTCGATGCCATCGAGCGTGTCAAGCGCGGCACCAGCGTGATCCTGCATCTGCGCGAGGATGCCGAGGAATACCTCAGCGCCTGGAAGCTGAAATCCATCATTGGCAAGTATTCCGACCACATCTCGCTGCCGATCCTGATGCAGAAGGAAGAGTGGAAGGAAGGCGAGGACAACAAGGGTGGCCAGATGGTGGTCACCGACGAATGGGAAACCGCCAACAAGGCCAGCGCCCTGTGGAGCCGGCCGAAGAAAGACATCAGCCAGGAACAGTACGACGAGTTCTACAAGCAGATCAGCCACGACCACGAGGCGCCGCTGGCCCACACCCACAACCGGGTGGAGGGCAGCACCGAGTACACCCAGCTGCTCTACATCCCGGCCAAGGCACCGTACGACCTGTGGAACCGCGAAAAAAAGGGCGGCCTGAAGCTGTATGTGAAGCGCGTCTTCATCATGGACGACGCGGAGGCGCTGTTGCCGGTATACCTGCGCTTTGTCAAGGGCGTGGTCGATTCGGCTGACCTGCCGCTGAACGTGAGCCGCGAGCTGCTGCAGGAAAGCCGCGACGTGCGCGCCATCCGCGAAGGTTGCACCAAGCGCGTGCTCAGCATGCTGGAAGACCTGGCCAAGAATGACAGGCCGGTGGCAGTGGAAGTTGCGGACGGCGTGACCGATGTGGTCAGCGACGAAGACAAGGCTGCAGCCAAGGCGGCCGAGGGCAAGTACAGCAGCTTCTATGCGGAATTCGGCGCCGTGCTGAAGGAAGGCCTGGGCGAGGACTTCGCCAACCGCGAGCGCCTGGCCAAGCTGCTGCGCTTTGCCTCCACCACCTCCGACACGGTGAGCGTGGGCCTGGCCGACTACAAGGCGCGGATGAAGGAGGGCCAGGAGGCCATCTACTACATCACGGCCGAGACCCTGGCCGCCGCCAAGAACAGCCCGCAACTCGAAGTGTTCAAGAAGAAGGGCATCGAGGTGCTGCTGATGACCGACCGGGTGGACGAGTGGGCGCTGAATTACCTGCACGACTTCGATGGCACGCCGCTGCAGAGCGTGGCCAAGGGCGCGGTCGACCTGGGCAAGCTCCAGGACGAAGCCGAGAAGAAGGCCGCCGAAGATGCCGCCGAGGCCTTCAAGCCGCTGCTGGCCAAACTGAAGGAAGCACTCAAGGACCAGGCCGATGACGTGCGCGTCACCACCCGGCTGGTAGACTCACCGGCCTGCCTGGTGGTCAAGGACGACGGCATGAGCACCCAGCTGGCACGCCTGATGAAGCAGGCCGGCCAGAGCGCGCCCGACGTCAAGCCAGTGCTGGAAATCAATGTCGAGCACGCTCTGGTGAAGAAGCTCGACGGCTCGGTCCATTTCAACGACCTGGCCCACATCCTGTTCGACCAGGCCCTGCTGGCCGAAGGCGGCATGCCGGCCGACCCGGCCGCCTATGTGCGCCGGGTGAACGCGCTGCTGGTCTGAAAATGTAGCGACGGCGAACCCGACCGAAGCGCGGGCAGGAGCAAATGGGGTCAGATTCCGATTCGGGACAGTAGCGCCGCCGGAGATCGAGCCGCAGAACGAAATCGGACTCTGACCCCTTTTGCGGGGCAAACCGGATCAGCCAAAGCCGCACTCGCGTCGGATCGCAGCCTGAGCCCCGCTTGCCAGCAAATCCACCAACTGCCGAGCCAACGCCGGCTCACGCGCTCCAACACAAACCCCCGCCGTATACACCGTAGCCAGTTCAAACGCCTTGGGCAGGTTGGCCACCAGCTGCACCCCCGGCGTGTACAGGATCTCGGTCACCTGGGTGCAGCCGATCACCGTGCGGTCCGCGCTGGCCGCCATCTCTCGCATGGCAGTGGCGCCGTTGGGGAAGGTGCACAAACGCGGCGCCAGTTGCTCGGCGATGCCCAGTTGCTGTAGCAGCTTCATGAAATGGATGCCGGCCGTGGCCTTGATGGGATCGGGGAAGTAGATGCCACCGGCCGCCAGCAGCGCAGTCTTGAGTGCTTCCGGCGTGTCCACCGCGGGCAATGCTGCGCCGGCTTGCACTGCGACGCCGGTCTGCACCGGCCCCAGATCGCGGGCACTGCCAGGCGCCACCTGGCCACTGTCCGTGAGCTTGTCGATCAGGGCTTGTGTCAGGATCAGCACGTCGCAGGGCGCACCGGCCAGCAGCTTGTCCTGCATGGCGCCGACGGCGCCGAATGTGCCATCGATGTCGCAGCCGGTTTCCGCCGCGAAGCCCTCGCGCAGCCGTGCCACCAGGCCCTGGGCTGCGCCACCACTGAGCAGATGCAACATGGCGGCCATCAGTCGGCCTTGATGTTGGCCGTGCGGATCACCTTCTCCCACTTCGCCACATCGTCCTGCATGTACTTCTCGAACTGTTGCGGGCTCATCACCATCGGCACCGCACCTTGCTTGGCCCAGAGTTGTTTGACTTCCGGCTCCCGGGCAATCTTCGACACCGCCTCGTTGAGTTTGTCGACGACAGCTTTCGGTGTGCCCCTGGGCGCCATGATGCCAAGCCAGATCGTGGCCTCGTAACCGGGCACACCGGCCTCGGCCATGGTGGGCACGTCGGGCAGCACCTCGGAGCGTTGGCGGCCGGTGGTGGCCAAGGCGCGAACCTTGCCGGCGCGGGCCTGCTCGGC
>JANMKM010000123.1:0-4742 GCA_031372035.1 Rhodoferax sp.
GCTGCACCAAGGTCTGAAGTCCCGAGTTGCGCCTAAATATGTCGAGTATTCGAACCACAATCAACATATCATAGATTCTAAGTATAGAATTGCTTTCTATGGCCAACTTTTCGCAAGTTTTCACTCGAATATGTGGCCGGAAGTTGCATGGATAAAGCACGGAGCACTACTGAATAAATAGCAACGTAGCCTCCCAACCGAAGCCCCAAGCCCGCTGGGCAGCGATCGAAGCCGCCCAGCCCTCCCCCTCACCTCTGCGACGGATGCCAGAAGGTCGCCAGCCGCTCCAGCCAAGACAGCAGCCCGTAGATCACGGTGCCGGCCAGGGCCGCGACTACGATCGTGGCCCAGACCAGGCCCATGTTCATGCGCGCGGCCTCGGACGAGATGCGAAAACCCATGCCGACCGTGGGCGAGCCGAAGAACTCGGCCACGATGGCGCCGATCAGTGCCAGGGTGGACGCCACCTTCAGGCCGTTGAACAGGAACGGCAGGGCCGTGGGCAGGCGCAGCGAGAGCAGCGTGCGGGCGTGGCTGGCGGCGTAGGAGAGCATCAGGTCCAGCTCCATGCGGCCGGTGGCCGCCAGGCCGGCGAAGGTGCTGACCAGCATCGGGAAGAAGGTCATCAGTGCCACCACAGCGGCCTTGGAATGCCACTCGAAGCCGAACCACATCACCATGATCGGCGCTATGCCCACCAGCGGCACCGAGCTGGCCAGGGCACACACCGGCAGCAGGCCGCGCTGCAGGAACGGGCTGCGGTCTATGGCTATTCCCAGCAGGAAGCCGCCGCCGCAGCCGAGCAGGTAGCCAACAAGCGCTGAATGCAGCACCGTGATGCTGAAGTCGTCCAGCAAGGTGTCCCACTGCCCGGCCAGGGTGCTGGCGATCAGGCTGGGTGACGGCAGCAACACCCGCGGCACCTCCAGCGCCTGCACCAGGATCTGCCAGAACAGCAGCACCCAGGCGCCCAGCAGCAAGGGCATGGCGTGGCGCGGCCAGTCCCAGGCCAGTTGCAGCCCTGCCAGCCGCGACATGCCGGCACAGGCCACCAGGGCCAGCGCCAGCAGCACGCACCAGAAGCCGTAGCTGTCCGCCGCCACCACCCAGTCCGCCGCCAGCACGGCCAGGGGCGCCAAGCACCCGAGCAGGCCCAGCAAGGCCAGCACGGCCGTGCCAGCAGCGCCGGGGCGGCGGCTGCGCAGGCCGGACGCCGCTGCCAGCACCAGCGCGCCCAGTCCGAGCAGCACCCACAGCTGCTGCGGCCAGAGTACCGGCTGGTCACCCTGCACGCCGGCCGGCAACACGGCACCCGCCGCTGCCAGCACCAGCGCAACCGCGCTGACGCCACGGCTCACCAGGCCGGCTGGCTCCCGGGGCCCGGCGCCCACTGCGGCCCCGCTCATTTCACCACCCCGCGCCAGGGCCGCAGCACCACAGACTCCAGCCAGGCCACCGCGCCATTGAGCGCCAGGCCCAACAGGGCCGCCATCAGTAGCGCCGACCAGATCTGCGCCGTATTGCCGTAGTAGGAGCCGGCCAGCAGCCGCGCACCCAGCCCGGCCTGGGCGCCGGTGGGCAGCTCGGCCACGATGGCGCCCACCAGGCCGGCGGAGATGGCAACCCGCAGCGAGGGCATCAGGAACGGCAGCGACGCCGGCAGACGCAGCCGCCAGAAGGCCTGGGGCTGGGTTGCGGCGTAGGTGTAGAGCAGCTCGCGCTCGAACACGCCGGCCGAGCGCAGCCCCTGCACCATCGCCACCGTGACCGGAAAGAAGCACAGGTACATCGAGATGAAGGCCTTGGGCGCCCAGCCCGACAGGCCCAGGTTGCCGAAGATCACGATCACGATCGGCGCTATCGCCAGGATCGGCACCGCCTGCGAGGCGATGATCCAGGGCAGCACCCCGCGCTCGAGCGTGCGCAGGTGCACGATCAGCACCGCCAGCACCACACCCAGCAGCGAGCCCAGCACAAAGCCAATCAGCGTGGTGCTGCTCGTCACGGCCGTGTGGTACAGCAGGTTCTGGGGCGAATCCAGCGGCTCGCGAAAGATGGTCTGCAGCAGGTCGGCGCCCACCTGGTGCGGCGCCGGCAGCATGGGCCGCTGCAAGGACCAGGTGGCATCCACCAGCTGCAGCGCGGTCCAGACCACGTGGTCACGGCCGAAGCGCTCCAGCACCTGCGGCGCATTCAGCCAAACGGCGCCGGCGTACCAAACCAGCAGCACCAGGAGCAGCATCGCTGCCACCGGCCATAGCCGCAACCAGGCGGCACGCAGCAGGCTGCCGCTGCGCGCCTCAGTCATCGTAGCTCTCGCCCCGGCGCAGCGCCACGCGGATGCGGTGTGCCACTTCCGCAAACTGCACCGTCTCGCGGATCTCCAGCGTGCGGTATGGCGGCAGGTGCGACTCGATCACCTCCACCACCCGCCCCGGCCGCGCCGACATCACCACGATTTTGGATGACAGGAACGCGGCCTCGGGGATGGAATGGGTGACGAAGATCACGGTGCGCAGCTCCCGCGCCCACAGCCGCAGCAGCTGCTCGTTCAGCCGATCCCGGGTAATCTCGTCGAGCGCACCAAAAGGCTCGTCCATCATCAGGATGCGCGGCTCGAAGCCCAGAGCCCGCGCTATCGACACCCGTTGCTGCATGCCGCCGGAGAGCTGCCACGGATACTTGTGCTCAAACCCGGCCAGACCCACCTGGGCCAGATGGCGGAACGCCACCTCGATGCGCTGCTGTTTGGCCATCCCGCGGATTTCCAGCGGCAGGGTGACGTTGTTCAGCACGGTACGCCAGGGGTACAGGGCTGGCGCCTGGAACACATAGCCGTAGGCACCAGCCTGCCGCGCCTGCTGCGCATCGACGCCGTTGACCAGCACGCTGCCGGAGCTCACACGCTCCAGGTCGGCAATCACCCGCAGCAGCGTGGTCTTGCCGCACCCAGAGGGGCCGATGAAGGATACGAACTCGCCCTCGCGGATGTCCAGGTTGACGCCCTGGAGCGCATGCACCGGCTTGTCGTTGGCGGCAAACACCACCGATGCGTCTCGCACCTGTACCGCCAGCGGCGCATTGGCGGCGACCACGCTGGTTCTGGTGAATGGGGGTGCGTCGGGCGCATCGGAGGTAGCGGACATGGGGGGCCGGTGAATGTGCAGTACGGCAGCGCGGCGCGCTGAAACGGTGCGGAGCGATGAGGGGAAGCCGGGGTTTGAGGCGTGCGCGATATGGTTTACCATCAATTTTGCATGAATCGTGTCGAGCCCTGCCGGGCCAGCCGGAGACAAACCCTGTGGCACGCGAATTGCACGGTCGGATCAGCACATTCGTCAGGCTCCACTTCAAAAGGATCAGAAATGCACAAGCTACTGTCAGCCGGTTCGTTCGCCCTCAAGACTGCGGTGCTCGGCGCTGCCCTGGCTGCGGCCAGCGGCACAGCGCTGGCCCAGGAAAAGGTCACGGTTCAACTCAAGTGGGTGCCGCAAGCGCAGTTCGCCGGCTACTACGTGGCCCAGGCCAAGGGCTACTACAAGGACGCCGGGCTGGACGTGACCATCAAGCCCGGTGGCCCGGACATTGCGCCACCCCAGGTGCTGGCGGCCAATGGCGCTGATGTTTCCGTGGACTGGATGCCCAGTGCCCTGGCCGCCCGCGAGGCTGGCGTGCCCATGGTCAATGTGGCCCAGGTGTTCAACCGCTCCGGCATGATGCTCACCTGCCGCAAGTCGGCCGGCGTGGCCACCCCGGCCGACTTCAAGGGCAAGACCCTGGGTGTCTGGTACGGCGGCAATGAATACCCCTTCCTGTCCTACATGTCCAAGCTGGGCCTGAAGACCAGCGGCTCCACGGCCGACGTGAAGATCCTCAAGCAGGGCTTCAATGTGGACCCGATCCTGCAGAACCAGGCGGCCTGCGTCTCCACCATGATCTACAACGAGTACTGGCAGATCACCGACGCCGGTGTCAAGCCCGAGGAACTGGTCACCTTCTACTATGAAGACCAGGGCGTCTCCACCCTGGAAGACGGCCTGTACGCGCTGGCGCCCAAGCTCAAGGACCCGAAGTTCGTGGAGCGCATGGGCAAGTTCGTCAAGGCCTCGATGAAGGGCTGGGAGTACGCGGTCAAGAACCATGAGGAAGCCGCCAAGATCGTGCTGGCGGCCGACAAGTCTGGTGGCAGCACCCTGGCCGTGCAGAAGCGCCAGATGGAAAACATTGCCAAGCTGATCACCTCGCCCGCCGGCAAGGCGGGCTACCTGGACCCGGCCGCCTACCAGCGTACCGTCAAGGTGCTGATGGCTGGCGGCAGCGCACCTGTGATCAAGAAAGACCCTGGCACCGACGCCTGGACCCACACGGTCTGGGACGCTGCCGCCAAGTTGAAGTGATGTAACGGAACGGCTGGCGCTCCCTGCCGGCCGTTCCGGTTCCCTGGTGTCGATCCGGTTCGCAACAGAGAGCAGCCCATGCAACACAAAGTCGAAACGACCGCAGTTGGCGCTACAGCAGGCATCCACGCTGGCCGCCTGACGCAGCAGCAGTATGCGCATAACTTCTGCGACGCGCACCCGCCGCTGAACCTGGCGCAGGCCAAGATCGAGGCCGACCGCTGTTACTACTGCTTTGACGCGCCCTGCACTGTGGCCTGCCCCACGGGCATTGACATTCCCACTTTCATCCACCGCACGGTCTCTATCGAGTCCCTTAGATATCGACAGAGCCTCGCCTTTGGT
>JANMKM010000128.1:0-5869 GCA_031372035.1 Rhodoferax sp.
ACATCGTCGACTTTCTGGTGGGCGCCGCCGTGCCTGCCGCAACCGCTTCATCCACCAACGACCAGGAGCACGCATGAACCGCAATGACATCACCGAGAAGATCATCGCCACCGAGGTGGCCAAGGGCATCAAGTGGGAGGCCGTGGCGAAGAAGGTGGGCCAGTCCAAGGAATGGACCACCGCCGCCTGCCAGGGCAGATGACATTCACACCCGAGCAGGCCAAGGTGGTGGGCAAGATCTTCGGCCTGAGCAATGACGAGCAGAAGTGGCTGCAGGTGGTGCCGTACAAGGGTTCACTGCCCACCGCCGTACCCACCGACCCGCTGATCTACCGCTGGTACGAGATCGTCAATGTCTACGGCAGCTCCATCAAGGAGCTGATCCATGAGGAGTTTGGCGACGGCATCATGAGCGCCATCGACTTCTCCATGGACATCCAGCGCCAGCCCGATCCCAAGGGCGACCGCGTCAATGTGGTGCTGTCGGGCAAGTTCTTGCCGTACAAGACCTACTGATCCGGGGTACGAATCGGGCTGGGCGGCATTTTGTAGCTAATTTGGCTACGCTCGTTGCCTAATTAGCTACATTTAGCGTGAAGTTGAGTGCTAACCTGTCTATATCGTATCTTAAAAAGATACAATCATTGCCGTGAAAGCTACACAATTGTCAGCCGCATCGGCGTCAGGCCTTCTGTTCCCATTGGCCTACCGCGGCAAAGCGTTGGCCCTGCTCCTGCTGCAGCCCGAACGAAGATTGCACGTCAGGGAAATCGCCAGGCTGACCAACACGGTCGCAGGCACCATGAACCGGGAGTTGGGGAGGCTGTTCCAGGCTGGTCTGCTGGAACAGCATCGAGTCGGCAACCAGCTTCAATACTGCGCCAATCAGCAGCACCCGGTATTTGGGGAGCTCAGTGCACTGCTGCGCAAGACGATCGGCTTGGCCGACGTGCTCACCCTGGCGCTGACGCCATTGGCGGGGCGGATCGACGTGGCATTTGTCTTTGGCTCGGTGGCAAGATCTGGTGGAACTGCCACCAGCGACATCGATGTGATCATCATTGGCAGCGTGGACTTTGCCGAAACCATGGAAGCGCTGCACCACGCCCAGGACAGCTTGCAGCGCGAGATCAATCCCAAGGTCTATGGCGCAGAAGAATGGCGCTCCAAGCTGGGCACCAAGTCGTCGTTTGTTCTGGACGTACTGGCGAAACCCAAGCTGTTCTTGATCGGGACCGAGCATGAACTCAACCAACTTGCTGAACCTGGCGAAAATCGGCCAGCTTGAACCGGTACCGCCGTCTGCAGAACTGGTTCGGCGCATGCTGGCCTCTGCCCGACAGCGTTTGCGCGACGCAGAAATTACACAGAACAGTTCCGCGACGCGGTTTGACTGCGCTTACAACGCGATCCGTGCCGTAGCTGACGTTGGCCTTCACATTCATGGATTCCGCACCTCCACCAGCAAACCCGGGCATCATCAGACCGCGATCCAAAGTCTGACCTCTACGCTTGATGTTGACGCCTCCGCTGTGCGCATGCTGGACGCCATGCGCAAGCAGCGGAACAGTTCCAACTATGACGGCGAGCCTGTAACTGAAGCTGCCTTGAATGAATGCATGAAGCAGGCCCGGGCAGTAGTCGCACGACTCGAGGTTGCGCTACGTGCCAACCCCGACTTCGCAAGCGCGGTGGATTGAGGCCGAATCAGCGTGGTGCTGTCGGGCAAGTTTTTACCGTAAACGACCTATTGATCGGGTTACCGGCCGGCTGGCATTCCAACCGCGCGGCCCCGGGTCATGTCACTTGGCAAACAGCATGCCGATATCGCCAAAGGCCTTGATTTCCACCGCGTTGCCGGACGGGTCCAGGAAGAACATGGTGGCTTGCTCGCCAGTCTGTCCTTTGAAACGGACATACGGCTCGATGATGAATTTCACGGCCAGCCGTTTCAGCCGCTCGGACAGGGCTTCCCAGTCGGCCATCGGCAACACGATGCCAAAGTGCCGCACCGGCACGCCGTGGCCATCGACGGCGTTGCGCGCTGCGGCGCCAGCCTCCGACGGTGCCAGGTGCGCAACGATCTGGTGCCCGTAGAAGTTGAAGTCAACCCAGTCGTCGGCGCTGCGACCTTCCGGGCAACCCAGCATCTCGCCATAGAAGAGGCGGGCCTGCGCCAGGTCATGCACCGGAAAGGCCAGATGGAAGGGGGACAAGGGCGCGGGATTGGTTGCGGGAGCTTGCATATGTGATTTTCGTGCTGAGGTCGATGGAATGAGCGCAATCGTAGTGATTACCCAGCATAAAGAAAATCAATATATATTTGCCCTGAGCACTAAAATCTTTTGACCATGATCCGCGAGCTCAAGACCCTTCTCGCCGTGGCCCGTGAGGGCACATTCGCCGCTGCGGGTGACAAGATCGGGCTGACGCAGGCCGCCGTGAGCGCGCAAATGCAGCGTCTGGAAGAACAACTCGGGTTTGCGCTGTTCGCCCGCACCGGACGCTCGGCCCGCATCAACGCGGTGGGGCGCCGCGCCCTGGCACAGGCCCAGGAAGTGATCCGCCTGTTCGATAACCTGGGAATAGTGCCGGCGGGCGAGCACGCGGCCGTGCTGCTGCGCGTCGGCGCCATCGCCTCCGTACAAAAAGGGCGGCTGGCCGATGCCTTGACGCAATTCCACAAGGCCCTGCCCGCATGCCGCACCCACGTGGTACCCGGCGTTTCGATGCGTCTGCTGGATCGCCTGGACGCTGGCGAAATTGATCTGGCCGTGATGATCCGGCCGCCCTTTGCCCTGCAAGGGGACCTGCACTGGACAACGCTGGCGCACGAGCCGTTTCGCCTGATCGTGCCGCGGCGCACGCGCGGACAGGATTGGGCCGAGCTGCTCTCCACTCTGCCATTCGTACGCTATGAGCGAACGTCCTTTGGTGGCCGCCAGGTCGAGCGCTTCCTGCACGCGGCACAGATTGCCGTGCGTGAAGTCAGCGAACTGGACGAACTTGACGCAATCCACCGCCTGGTCGCCAATGGTGTCGGGGTATCGCTGGTTCCCGAAACAGGCTTGCAAGGCCGCTGGCCGGCCGGCATTCGCGCCGTCGACCTGGGCCAGCACACGTTTCACCGCGACATTGGCCTGGTGCTGCGGCGCGACCTCGCACCGGATGCGCCGGCGCAGGTGTTGGTGCGAGCATTGCGCACCACCTATGGCGCACGGGAGGCGCCCGCGAAAGGACTGTGAGAAGCGCCCGTTATGACTCAGGCGCGCCGCTCACCCGGCCGTTCCATTGCCACTTCGGAGCGCACAAAGCCCAGCTTCTCGTAGAACCCGGCAACACCATCGCGCCCCGCGCGCAGGACCCAGGTCATGCGCGGGTCCTCGCCCATCGCCGCCTGAACCAGCCCGCGGCCGATGCCCCGGCCCCGGTGCTGCTGCGCCACCACCAGCAAGGACAGATAGCCGTTGGACAGGCCATCAGTCAGCGCTCGCAGAAAGCCCAGCACCTGGCCGTCTTCCACCGCTACCAGCGCCAGCTGCGAGCGCGCCAACAGCTCGCGAAAATGCTCTGCATCATCAACCCGCCGGTCCCAGCCATTGGTCACCAGCAGTAGCCGGGCGGCCTCCAGTTCGTCCGCCTGGATGGGGCGGATCAGCACGGGGGACGGACCTTGGGTCGAGGGTGGCTTATTCACAGTGGATCGCTGGTGCGGACCCAACCTTGCGCCTGCATGCACGCCAGGAAGGCGTCGCCCCAGCCCAGCCAGATGCCCGGTGTGCGGCTCTCACCCGTGGCGCGCGTACGTGCGTCTTCGGCAGCGGCGGCCGCATCGCGGCCCTGCTGCTGCCAGGCCTCAAGACTCTCATTGAACCCTTGCTGCAGCACATCCGGCGGCAGATTGGCATGGGCGACCTCAGCCCTTGCGCACGCGCGCGATCAGGTGGTCGGCCACGGCCAGCCCCTGCATCGCGCCGCCGGCCTGCCCGGGCGAGGTCAGATAACGGCCGTGGATCGCCAGCGTGGGAATGCGCTCGATGGCATAGGCGTTGACGGTAGCCTTGGCCTTGCCGACCGCACCCGCGACCGAGAAGGAGTTGAAAGCCGCTAGAAACTTCTGCGGATCCGTGCCACTTCTGGCCACCACGGCAGCAATGTCCTCGGGTTTGGCCATGTTTGCATGCTCGACATGGACCGCGGTGAATATCTTCTTCTGCATCGCCTCGACCAGGCCCAGCACCTCCAGCGCAAAGTAGGTGCGCTGGAAGTTCTCCGCATTGGCCAGGAAATGCACCGGCACACGCCTGAAGGCCACGTCCTTGGGCAAGTTCCGCACCCACGGCTCCAGCACCGGCTCGAAATTGCTGCAGGCCGGGCAGGCGTAGGAGAAGAATTCGATCACCTCGATCTTGCCGCTCTGGGAGCCTGGCTGGGCCTTGGGAATCAGCGTGAAGTGCCGCCCCTCCTCAGGCACCAGTGCCGGCTTCTGACCCCATGCCAGGCCGGTAGCAGCGAGTGCCGGCACAGCAACCGCAGCGCGCGCCAGGCTGCCTGAAAAGTCACGCCGCTTCATGGTGTTCTCCCGCCCAACGTCTGCCACAAGAAGGCATTTTCCAGCGCCAGCAGATGGGCGCGCTGGCTGTTGTCGGCGGCGCCGCTGTGGCCGCCCTCGATGTTCTCGTAGTACAGCACCGGGTGCCCCTGCTCCAGCATGCGCGCCGCCATCTTGCGGGCATGGCCCGGGTGCACCCGGTCGTCGCGGGTGGAGGTGGTGAACAGCACCTGCGGATATGTGACGCCGGCTTTGACGTTCTGATACGGGCTGTACTTGCTGATCCAGGCCCACTCCTCGGGCTTGTCCGGGTCGCCATATTCCGCCATCCAGCTGTTGCCGGCCAGCAGCTTGTGGTAGCGCTGCATGTCCAGCAGCGGCACGCTGCACAGCACCGCGCCAAACAGCTCCGGGCGCTGCAGCATCACGGCGCCCACCAGCAGGCCACCATTGCTGCCACCGTGGATCGCCAGGTGCTTCGGGCTGGTGATTCTCCGGGCAATCAGGTCTTCGGCCACGGCGGCAAAGTCGTCGTAACTGCGTTGCCTGTTTGCCTTGGTGGCAGACTGGTGCCACTCGGGCCCGAACTCACCACCGCCGCGGATATTGGCCACTACGCGCACACCACCGCGGGCAAACCAGGTGCCACCGTAGATGCCGCTGTAGCGCGGCAGCTCCGAGATCTGGTAGCCACCGTAGCCATACAGGATGGTGGGGTTGCTGCCGTCCGGCTTGCCGCCCCGCGGCCAGACCACGAAGTAGGGAATGCGGGTGCCGTCCTTCGACGTGGCAAACAGCTGCTCGGTGCGCATGCCCTCGGCGTCAAAGAAACGCGGCCGGCTCTTGAGCAATTCGCGCGCATCGCTGCCGGTCGCGCCCAGGTACAGACTGTCGGGCGTGAGGAAGTCTGCGTACTTCATCAGGTAGGCATTGGCCAGCGGGTCGTTTGGCACAAACGGGTCATGCAGGCCGCCGGCCGACAGGCTGCCCGGATGCGGTGCATTGACGCTGCGCCGTTGCCACTTGCCGTCGACCAGTGCCACCTCTTCCAGCCGGCCGGCCACGTTGTCCAGGATGTTGAGCAATACGTGGTCGCGGGTCATGGCCACGCCGCTGCGGGCCAGCGCGCGGGTGGCGGTGGGCGTGAACAGCACATCGAAGTTGCGCTCGCCACGCAGCAGGGCGTCAAAGCGAATCGCCAGCAGCGAGCCCGACGGGTAGCGGCTACTGCCCACCACATCGTCGCTCTTCAGGTTGACGAAGGCCCAGTCGCGGCGCAGGCTCAAGGCCGCGTCGCTGGGAATGTCGATGTGCAGC
>JANMKM010000145.1:0-1577 GCA_031372035.1 Rhodoferax sp.
TGCGGCTGGCGGGTCTATCGGCCTGTTCCGCGTGGATGGCACCCTGATGATGCGCAGCCCCTTTGACGAAGCAGCCATGGGCAAGAAGCATCCCGAGGCGCCGGATCTCGGCCAGATGTCTGGTCCGGACCGGGCCGGCACCTTCGAGCGTCGCAACCAAGGAGATGGTACGGTGCGCAGCTATGCCTTTCGCGCTCTGGTGGGGTATCCGGACATGGTGGTGGTGGTTGGCCAGGCCCGCGACCTGGTGCTGGCCCCCTGGCGCTGGCTTGCCGGCGTGGCGCTGGTGATCTGGGTCATTGCAGGGCTGGCGATTGTGTCGTTCTGCTTCTTCCTGCAGCGCGCTTGGCAGCTGCGCGCCAGTGCCGAAGCCAGGGTGGAACAGATGGCCAACCGGCTGGGCCTGGCCACGGATGCTGCGTCGATTGGCGTCTGGGATTGGGACGTGGGCCGGGCCGATCAGTGGTACGCCACCCCCACCTATTTCACGATGATGGGCTACCCGCCGGACGAGGGTATCGCGGTGCGTGAACAATGGATCGAGCGTTTGCACCCTTTGGACCGGGAGCGGGTCGTCGAGCTGATCCGCCAGGTGTTGGAGGGCGCAGACAGGCAGTACGCCTATGAAGCGCGCTTTCGCCACGCGGATGGCGGCTACCGCTGGGTCCACGTGGAAGGCCGTGTGTTGGCGCGCGATCCGGCGGGCAAACCCACGCGGCTGATGGGCGTACGACTGGATATCACGGAGCGCAAGAACATTGAGGAAGCCTTGCGCGAAGGCGAGGCACGGTACCGGGCATTGTTTGAGGCCAATCCCCACCCGATGTGGGTGTATGACCAGCAGACCCTGGCGTTTCTGGCCGCCAATGACGCAGCCGTCGCGCACTACGGCTACAGCCGGGAGGAGTTTCTGGCGATGACGATCCGGGACATACGGCCGCCCGAAGACCTGCCACTGCTGGCACGGCAGTTGGTCAGCGTTCCACAGCTGGTGCAGGCCGCCGAGGCATGGCGCCACATGCGCAAGGATGGCAGCGTCATTCTGGTGGAGATCAGCTCCCACACGCTGGAGTTTGCCGGACGGGCGGCGCGGCTGATCCTGGCGCACGACGTCACTGAGCGCAGACGCGCGGAAGACCAGCTGCGACTGAGTGAGCAGAACCTCGCGATCACGCTGAAGTCGATTGGCGACGCGGTCATCGCCACGGATACCAGCGGGGCTATCACCCGCTTGAACGACGCGGCAGAAAGATTGACCGGTTGGTTGGTGTCGGAAGCGCTTGGCCAGCCGCTTGAGCATGTGTTTCGCATCGTCAACGCCCAGACCCGGATGCCGTCGCCCAACCCAGTGCAGCTGGTGATGGAGAGCGGCGAGGTGGTGGGTCTGGCGAACCATACGACCTTGATGGCACGGGACGGCAGCGAATACCAGATTGCCGACAGCGCCGCGCCGATCCGCGATGCCTCTGGTGCGATTACGGGGGTCGTCCTGGTGTTCAGCGATGTGACCGAGCAGTACCGGGTGCGGCAATCCTTGGCCACCACACTGGAACTGCTGGAGCGCACCGGCGAGATGG
>JANMKM010000148.1:0-4266 GCA_031372035.1 Rhodoferax sp.
GCGTATTTTGCGCTAAGTAAATGTTTATATCCGGGGGTAATGGCGGGCGTGAGCGCCGCGGGGCCGCCCCAGGGTGCTGACGCCCGCGCCTCCACGCCGGCCTGCGCTGGCTTGGACGGACGGAAGGGGCGCTGCGTCTCGCAGCGACACCGAAGGCCCCCTCGGGGGGCAGCGCAGTACACGCAGTGACAAGCGTGGGGGCTACCCCCCACGCCGCATCTGGTCAAAGAATTCCACATTGCTCTTGGTCGCGCGCATCTGCTTGAGCACCAGCTCCATCGACTCGATTTCGTCCATGTTGTAGAGGAACTGGCGCAGGATCCGCGTCTTTTGCAGGATTTCCGGGGCCAGCAACAGTTCTTCACGCCGGGTGCCGCTGCGGTTGAGCTGAATTGACGGGAACACGCGCTTCTCGTACAGCCGGCGGTCCAGGTGAATTTCCGAGTTGCCGGTACCCTTGAACTCTTCAAAGATCACTTCGTCCATGCGGCTGCCGGTGTCGATCAGGGCGGTGGCGATGATGGTAAGGGAGCCGCCTTCTTCC
The DNA here is from genome assembly GCA_031372035.1 of Rhodoferax sp. Classification (GTDB taxonomy): domain Bacteria; phylum Pseudomonadota; class Gammaproteobacteria; order Burkholderiales; family Burkholderiaceae_C; genus CAISIP01. The sequence continues at coordinate 545 of JANMKM010000148.1, forward strand.
ACATTGCGCGCCGCGCCCAGGAAGCGCTTGGGCCGCTGCAGGGCGTTGGAGTCCACGCCGCCGGTCAGTACCTTGCCGCTGGAGGGCACCACGTTGTTATAGGCCCGGGCCAGCCGGGTGATCGAGTCCAGCAGGATCACCACGTCCTTCTTCAATTCCACCAGGCGCTTGGCGCGCTCGATCACCATTTCGGCCACGTGCACGTGGCGCGCCGCCGGCTCGTCAAAGGTGGAGGCAATCACCTCGGCCTTGACGCTGCGCTGCATTTCGGTCACTTCTTCCGGCCGCTCGTCCACCAGCAGCACCATCATGTAGCTGTCGGGGTAGTTGGCACTGATGGCATGTGCCATGTGCTGCATCATCACCGTCTTGCCGCTCTTGGGCGGTGCCACCAGCAGTGCCCGCTGACCCTTGCCGATGGGCGCGATGATGTCGATGATGCGGCCGGTGATGTTCTCTTCGCCCTTGATGTCGCGTTCCAGCTTCATCTGCTCTTTCGGGAACAGTGGCGTCAGGTTTTCGAACATCACCTTGTGCTTGTTGTCCTCCGGCCCGCCGCCGTTGACCTTGTCGAGCTTGTTCAACGCAAAGTAGCGCTCGCCGTCCTTGGGTGTGCGTACCTCGCCTTCGATCATGTCGCCGGTGTGCAGGTTGAAGCGGCGCACCTGGCTGGGCGAGATGTAGATGTCGTCGGTGCTGGCGGTGTAGCTGGTGTCGGGGCTGCGCAGGAAGCCGAAACCGTCGGGCAGGATCTCCAGCACGCCATCGGCAAACACCTGTCCGCCGGCGCGGGCGCGCTTCTTGATGATGGCGAACATCAGCTCCTGCTTGCGCATGCGGCCCGTGTTTTCGATTTCAAGCTCTTCGGCTTGTTTCAGGACTTCGGACACATGCAGTGCCTTGAGTTCGTTTAAGTGCATGGGGTGACCCCGACAGGGGAGTTGATTGACAAACCAGGGGAGTCTTGGACTGGGGCTGGATGCAAGCCTCTCAGTCCGGGAACTCGAACCAGCCCGTGGTTGCGGCTGGCGAGTGAAAAGAATTATGACAGGAAAATCAGCGGCCCCGCTGCAGGGTCAGGGCCGCTGGGGAAAACGCTCAAGCCAGCTTCTGGTCGGCGGACGAGGCCAGTTGCTGGTCGAGGAAGGAGGTCAACTGGGCCTTGCTCATGGCGCCTACCTTGGTGGCAGCCAGTTGCCCGTCCTTGAACAGCATCAGGGTCGGGATGCCGCGGATGCCGAACTTGGCGGGAATGTCACGGTTCTCGTCAACATTCATCTTGGCGATCTGCAGCTTGCCTTTGTAGGTGGAAGACACCTCGTCCAGGATCGGCGCAATCATCTTGCACGGACCGCACCACTCGGCCCAGTAGTCCACCAGCACCGGTTGTGTCGACTGCAGCACATCGGCTTCGAAGGATGCGTCGGACACATGTTTGATCAATTCACTGGCCATGGTGGTTCCTTATGTTGGGGGCGACACAGGTAAAGTGGGGAAATTGTGACAGAAACCAAGTCTGTGGGCGGTCCGCGCGGATGCTATGCCTGAAATAGCCAAAAGCCATCACGCCCTGCTTGCATGGCGCGCTGTGATGTCCCACATACGCGGCGTGATCACGGAGCGCGGACTGCATCCGCCTGACGTGGTGGTGCTGCTGCCCTTTGCCCAGTTGATGCAGGAAGCCAGGCGTGCCTGGGCAGCTGACGACCGCGCGACACAGTTCCTGCCGCGCTTCGAGACCAGCGTCAACTGGCTGCGCAGCCTGGGTGGCTTCAATGCCAGCAGCGACGATATTCGTGATGACGCGGCGCATGACCTGCTCACGGCTGCAGCCTTGTTGCAGCGCGCCGGCCTGGGCGGGCAATCGGGCACACTGGCGGCGCCGCTGATGCAGGCTGCGCGGTCGCTGGCCGGGTTGGCCGCGGCTATGCCCCCGGCGCAGCGCCTGGCCTGGGGTCAGCGCATGGCTGCGGCCATGGCGCCAGAGCTGGAAGCACCGGCGCTGGCGCTGGAGGCTGCCGTGGTGCGTATTGCGCTGGCCTGGGCTGCCAGTTCGGGCTACGCGTCGGATGCCCTGTTCAATGCCGAGCCGGCGCTACTGGTGCTGGTGCAAGGCTTCGTCGCGGATCCGGTCGCCCAGGCGCTGCAGCAGCGGCTGGGCGAGCGCGCGCTGGCGCTGCCGCTGGCACACAGTGCCGCTGCTGGTACGCGCAGTCTGCACGCTGCCACGGATGGCGAAGACGAGGCACAGCAGGCGGCGGCCTGCGTGCTGGCGCATCTGGCACAGGGCCGTAGCCCGGTGGGCCTGGTGGCGCAAGACCGGGTGCTGACCCGGCGGGTGCGCTCGCTGCTGGCGCACCAGGGAGTGCTGCTGCGCGACGAGACCGGCTGGACGCTGTCGACCACCCGTGCTGCGGCGCATGTGATGCTGCTGCTGCGGGCCGCGGTCTGGGACGCGTCCACCGACGCCGTGCTGGATTGGCTCAAGGCCGCACCGGCTTTCAACGCCGAGGCCGTATCCGCCGCCGAGGCGGAGCTGCGCCGCGCCGGTGTGCGGCAGTGGCGCTCCTTGCCGGCAGACCATGCGCTGGCGCTGCAGGTGCGGCCGCTGCTGGATGCGCTGCGCAGCCCGCGACCGCTGCAGCAGTGGCTGCGCGACCTGCGCCAGGCCCTGCGCGTCAGTGGCCAGTGGGCGGGATTGGCCCAGGACGATGCCGGCATCGCGGTGCTGGATGCGCTGCGTCTGCATGAAGGCCTGGAGGCCGAATTCGCTGCAGTGCCTGGCCGCATGGCGCTGACCGACGTCACGGCCTGGGTCAACCAGACGCTGGAGTCCGCGAGTTTCAGGCCCCGGCACCCGGCACAAGCCCAGGTGGTGATTCTGCCGCTGAGCCAGTTGCTGGGGCGGCCGTTGGCGGCAGTGGTATTGCCCGGCTGCGACGAACGGCGCCTGCCGGTGTCACCCGAGCCGGCAGATCTGTGGACACCGGCGCAGCGCCTGCTGCTGGGCTTGCCCACGCGAGAGCAGCTGGCGCAGGCGCAACGTGCTGCCTGGGACTACTGCCTGCAAACACCCTGGCTGGACATCCTGTGGCGGCGCAGCGAAGGCGGCGAAGTGTTGCTGGCCAGCGGCTTTGTGCAGCAGCTGATGCTGGAGCCCGGGACAACGCTGGCTGGCGACCCCCGGGTCACGCGCGCCGTGCCGCTGCGGCCCTGTGTGCCGCCGTTGCCCAGTGGCGCTGCGCTGGCGGTCACGCGGCTGTCGGCCAGCGCCTATGAGGACCTGCGGCGCTGCCCCTACCGCTTCTTTGCGCTGCGCCAGCTCAAGTTGCAGGAAGCAGACGAACTGGACGCGGAGCTGGACAAGCGCGATTTCGGCAACTGGCTGCACGCGGTGTTGCGCCACTTTCACCTGGCCTTGCAGGAGGCGCCCACGACCGAAGCTCTGCAACGCACTGCACTGATGGATGCGGCGGCGCAGCACTGCAGCGCCGAACTCGGCTTGTCCGAGTCCGATTTCCTGCCCTATGCGGCTGCGTGGCCGCGGCTGCGCGGCGGCTACCTGGACTGGCTGCAAGGCCATGAGCAGGGTGGCAACCGGTTCGAGGCGGCAGAGCGCTGGTGCGAGATGCCGATGGGCCACGTGACGCTGGTGGGCAAGCTCGACCGCGTGGACCGTCAGGCCGACGGCACTGCGCTGGTGCTGGACTACAAGACTGAAG
>JANMKM010000168.1:0-2810 GCA_031372035.1 Rhodoferax sp.
CTCACCTTCATGGACGCCTACAACGTCTCGCTGGTGAGTGACAGTGGCAAGCTGCTCGTCGACGACCCGAAGGTGCGTGCCGGCCTGATCAGCGCCATGACCGACTACACCAATGTCTATGCCAAGGGCTGCACGCCGCCGTCGTCCACCAGCTGGAAGGACCCGGACAACAACGTTGCCTTCCACAACAAGACCACGGTGATGACCCACAACGCCACCATCTCCATTGCCGCCAAGTGGCTGGACGACATGAACAACGCGGCACTCAAGCCCGAGGACCGCGAGAACGCCAAGAAGAACTACACCGAGCGCATCCGCACGGCCGGCTTCCCCAGCAAGCCCGATGGCGGCAAGATGGTGTACCGCGCCGCTATCAAGAACGGCGTGATCTTCAGCCAGGCCAAGAACAAGACCCGGGCCAAGGAGTTCGTGGCTTTCTTGATGCAGGAGGAGAACCTCACGCCCTATGTGGAAGGTTCGCTCGGACGCTGGTTCCCGGTGATGAAGGCGGCGCAGCAGCGGCCTTTCTGGAAGGCCGATCCGCACCGGCTTTCGGTGTACAACCAGTTCACCGCAGGAACCGTGAATTTCGAGTTCACCAAGAACTACAGGTTCACCATCCTGAACAACGAGAACGTCTGGTCCAAGGCCATGAACCGGGTCATCAACGAGAAGGTGCCGGTAGACAAGGCTGTGGATGAAATGATCGCCCGCATCAAGACGGTTGCCGGCAGCTGAAGATCACAGCCGACCAACGCCCAAGCAGGAACCCTGTGCAGCTGCGCCGGTATTGCCGGTGCGGCTGCACGGCCCAACACCCATGAGCACTCTCACTGCTGACCAGGCCGGCATGGCGCTGCCGCGCCGCGCGCCCAAGGCCATGAGCTCCTGGCAGCGCTGGGGCATCGCCCTGGTGATTCCGTACCTGCTGGTGTTTCTGGTCTTCGTGATCTATCCGGTCTTCTACGGCCTGTGGCTGGCTCGCCATCCCGCCACCTACGAGCGGCTGTTTGCCGACCCCATCTTCTTTCGCACGCTGGTCAACAGCGTGGTTTTCATCGTCGTGTCGGTCAACCTGAAGATGCTGATCGCGCTGGTGCTGTCGGGCTTTTTCCTGAACACCCGCTGGTGGATCAAGTGGCTGTCGCTGGTTTTCATCCTGCCGTGGGCTGTGCCTTCGATCCCCACCATCCTGTCGATGCGCTTCATGCTCAACCCCGAGTGGGGCGTCATCAACACCCTGATCTTCAAGCTCACCGGCATGGACGGCCCGAACTGGCTCAACGACCCGACCCTGGCCCTGAGCTTTTCCATGCTGGCGCACATCTGGAAGTCGCTGCCGTTCTGGACCTTGATCCTGCTGGCCGGGCGCATGGCCATTCCGGCGGAACAGTATGAAGCCGCGTCGGTGGACGGCGCCACCACCTGGCAGAAGTTCCGTTTCATCACCTGGCCGTCGATGCGCTCGCTGTTCCTCACCTCCACCATCCTGTCGATGATCTGGACCCTGGGTGACTTCAACAGTGTCTACCTGCTCACCGGCGGCGGACCGGCCGACCTGACCCATGTGCTGGCCACGCTGGGCATCCGCTATCTGCGGCTGGACCAGGTGGATCTGTCGCTGGCTTCGATCGTGGTGGCATTGCCTTTGGTGCTGCCGCTGGTCTATTTCATGATGAAACGGCTGTCCAAGTGAAACCCCGCACGCGCTCCCGCTCTGCCCTTTGGATGGGCACGCCATGAAGGTCACCTGGAAAAAGGTGGCCACGGAGGCCAAGCTGCTGCTGATCGGCATCCCGCTGTTGCTGTGGACCATCATCCCGATCTACCACATGGTGCTGTTCGCCATTTCGCCGAGGGACCAGGCCACCTCCGGGCGACTGTGGCCGAAGAACCCGACGCTGGACAACTTTGCCTTCGTGTTCGAGCAGAAGCACTTCTACCTGGACCACTTCTGGGTGCAGATGGGCAACTCACTCATCATCGCGCTGTCGGTGGGATTCCTCACCCTGGCGGTGTCCACCGCTGCGGCCTTCGCCATCAGCCGGCTCAAGGTGCGTGGCGGCCGCACCGTGATGAACATGGCGCTGTTCACCTACTTCATCCCGGCGGCCTTTCTGGCGGTGCCAATGTACAAGACCATGGGCAACTATGGCCTGCTCAACAGCCAGTGGGCGCTGATCCTGGCGATGGTGACGATCGCCTCGCCCTATTGCATCTGGGTGCTCAAGCAGGCCTCCGACAAGCTGCCTTACGAACTGGACGAAGCCGCGATGATGGACGGTGCCAGCGCCATGCAGCTGTTCCGGCTGGTCTATCTGCCGCTGATGGTGCCATCGCTGGTGGCGGTGGGCACCTATGCGCTGCTGCTGGCCTGGAACGAATACCTCTACGCCTTCCTGCTGCTCAGCAAGGACACCGACGTCACGCTGTCGGTGGCGCTGGGCAACTTCCTCTCGGCCGACGATTCGCCGTGGGAACTGCTGATGGCCACCGGGCTGATCTACGCGCTGCCGCCGGCGGCCATCTATTACGCGTTCAAGCGCTACATGGTGTCGGGGCTGACCGCCGGCGCAGTCAAATCATGACCACCCCCGAAGCGGCTGCGCCGCTCCCCCTGGGGGCCGAGCCCGGACATAAAAGGTCCGGGGGACCTTTCGTGACTGGCGAGGGGCCGGGCCGCCAGGGCACGCCAGCGGCCCGGCAAAGCCGGTTCCGCGGCGTTCGCTTGGTGGCCGCGGCGCGTACGCCACCGCACCAGCCACCAACGACCTAACCCGGCAACAACAATGGCAACGGTTAGCTTCAAG
>JANMKM010000179.1:0-7854 GCA_031372035.1 Rhodoferax sp.
CGGACGTCGGCGGCACATGGCAGATCATCACGTGGGAGGACCGGGGCATCTTGCGGCAGGGCGCAGGAACACAGCGCCAATGCTGCCAGCACGGCCACGACATAGGCGCAGTGTGGCGCCATCATGTTGCCAACGCCACGATAGGGTCCACCATCGCCGCCTTGCGCGCCGGGATGTAGCCAAACACCAGCCCGGTGGCAAAGGCGCAGCCGAAGGCAAGCAGCACCGGGCCGGCCGAATACGTCACCGGCGTGCCAAAGGCGCCAATGACTGCCGCTGCCGCCAGCCCCACCGCGACACCGATCAAACCACCGAGCAGTGAGACCGTCAGCGCCTCTGTCAGGAACTGCTGCAGGATGTTGCGCATGCGCGCACCCGTGGCCATGCGGATGCCGATCTCGCGCGTGCGCTCGGTCACGCTCACCAGCATGATGTTCATCACGCCGATGCCACCCACCAGCAGCGAGATCGCGGCCACGGAACCCAGCAGCACGGTCAGGGTGTTCTGGGTGTCGGTGGCTGTCTCCAGGATCGACGACATGTTGCGGATCTGGAAGTCCGCGGTCTGGTGCCGGGCCTGCAGCAGGTTGGTCACAGCCACCTGGGTGTCGTCAATCTGCTCCACATCGTCCACTGCTACCGTGATGGTGCGCAGGAAGCGCTGGCCGAACAGGCGCAGGCCGCCGGTGGTCAGGGGCACCAGCACCGCGTCGTCCTGGTCCTGCCCCTGGGGCGAGGCACCGCGCACCGCCATCAGGCCGATGACCTGGAACATCACATTGTTGAGCACGATGTACTGGCCCACCGGGTCAGTGCCGTCCGGGAACAGGCGATCGGCCACGGTCTGGCCCAGCACTGCCACCGAGGCGTAACTCTTCATGTCGGCCGTGGAGAAGAAGCTGCCCCGGCTCACCGGCCAGTTGCGGGCGATGGGAAACGTGGCCGAGGTGCCAGTGGCCTGGGTCTGGTAATCCAGGGCGCCAAAGCGCGCCGTGACGTTGCCGCCCAGCTCCGGCACTGCCGCCAGCACATTGGGCAGGGCCGCTATCAGGTCCGCATCCTCGGGCACCAGGGATGCCACGGTGCCACCGACGCCGCGGCGCGTGGGCGGCCCGGGCCGGATCAACAGCAGGTTGGTGCCCATGGCACTGATGCGGTCGAGCACCACCTGCTTGGCACCGTCACCAATAGCCAGCATGGCGATCACCGAGGCCACGCCGATGACAATACCCAGCAGCGTCAGCACGGTGCGGAATAGATTGGCATGCAGGGCCCGCAGCGCCGTCTTGGCGGCCTCGAAGGCGCCGCCGAAGTAGGAGGCGCCGCCTTCCTCGCTACTGCGCACCGGCTCCGCTGCAACGGCCAACGCCGGCCGCTGCGGCCCGGGGTCGCTGACGATGCGGCCGTCCACCACGGTGATGATGCGCTGCGCCTGCGCCGCGATCTCCTGGGCGTGGGTGATGATGATGACCGTATGTCCGTGCCTGGACAGGTCTGCCAGCAGCGCCATCACCTCGACCCCGCTCTTGCTGTCCAGGGCGCCAGTGGGCTCGTCCGCCAGCACGATCCGGCCGCCGTTCATCAGCGCCCGGGCAATCGACACCCGCTGCTGCTGGCCGCCCGAGAGCTGGTCCGGCCGGTGCGCCAGGCGCTCACCCAGGCCCAGCAGGCCCAGCAGCTCCGTGGCCCGGCTGGCACGCTGCGCCGGCGGCATGCCGGAATATACGGCCGGCACCTCGACGTTCTCCAGCGCGGAGGCAGTGCGGATCAGGTTGTAGCTCTGGAACACAAAGCCAAAAGCCTCGCGCCGCAGCCGTGCCAGGGCGTCGCGGCCGAAGGCCGAGACATCCTTGCCCATGAACTTGAATGTGCCGGTGGTGGGCCGGTCCAGGCAACCCAGGATGTTCATCATGGTGGTCTTGCCCGAACCCGAGGCACCCATGATGGCGACGAATTCGCCTTCAAATACCTTCAGGCTGACGCCATGCAGCACCTCCACGTCGATCTCGCCGCTGCGGTAGACCTTGACCACATTGATCAGTTCGATCAGCGGCACATTGGCAGCGGAATGCCCTGCCACGCGTGGTGCGGAGCTATCCCGCGCCTCAGGCGCCATGGCAGCGCCATCCGCAACGGCTGCGGTCACGGCCGCCCGCCCCCGCCCTGGCCGCCGGATGGCACCAATGCGCTGCCCGAGGGCGCGCGCGTTGCCGTGGCAGTCGCCTTGACACCGATCACCACTTTTTCGCCAGGCTCCAGGCCGGACAGGATCTGGGCCGACACCCGGTTCATCACGCCCACACGCACATCGCGTTCCACCACCTTGCCGTCGGCGCCGACCACACTGACTGTGGCGGCGCCACGGGCAAACTGGGACCGGGGGTCGCCGCCCGCCGCGCGTTGACCGCCGCCCCCACCCCCACCGCTTCTGCCAGACGCGCCACCGTCGCCACCGCGGCCACTGCGGCCGCTGCCGTCGCCGCTTCGGCTGGCACCGCTGTCGCCCGCACCTGAGGCGGCCGCGCGGCTGCCACTGGCACGCACCCGTGGTGCACCAGCCACCGCATGCAGGGCCGCCAACGGCACCAGCACCGCATCCCTGGCACTGGCGAGCACGAAGAACACCTGCGCCGTCATCTGCGTCATCAGGGCCTGGTCCGTATTCGCCACGTCAAACAGGGCGTCGTACAGCACCACGTTGTTGACCACGGTGGGCGTGGGCGGAATCTGCCGCAGCTTGCCGTAGAAGCGCCGGTTGTCGCCGCCCAGCGTGGTGAATTACACGTCCATGCCGATGCGCAGCTTGGGCACGTCGGCCTCCGACACCTGGGCCTGCACCGTCATGGTGGACAGGTCGGCAATCCGCATCACCACCGGTGCCTGCTGGTTGGCGTTCAGGGTCTGGCCCTGCTTGGCCGCCTGCGACACCACGGTGCCGGCGATTGGCGCATAGATCTTGGTGTAGCCCAGGTTCGCCTGGTCACCACGCAAGGTGGATCCGGTCTGCTGGATCTGCGCATTGAGTGCATCCACCTGCGCCAGCGCCGATTTCGCCCCGGCCTGCGCAGTCTGCAGGGCTTCGGCCGTGGTTGCGTCCTCCCGCGTCAGGTTCTGCTCCCGGGTGTATTGCAGCTGCGCCAGCACCAGCTGCGCCTGCTTGTCCGCCAGCTGCGCGCGCTGGTTCAGCAACTGCGCCTGGTCACCATCCACCTTGGCCTGGTACACGGAAGGGTCGATCTCGGCCAGCAGCTGGCCCTTCTTCACCACCGCGCCAATCTCCGCCGCCAGCACCTTGATCTGGCCGGAGACCTGGGTGCCCACGTCCACAAACTCTTTCGGCTGCAGCGTGCCGGTGGCGGTGATCGTGTCTTCCAGATTGCCGCGGGTGGCGACGGCGGTGGTCTTGGTGCTGGCCGGGTCGTCGGCCGCGAACAGCCATTGCCAGCCGAGGTAGCCCAGGCCCAGTACAGCAATGCTGCCCACCAGCAGCCAGGCGGCGAGGATGGCCTTGGAACGGGGCGCGGAATAGCGGCCTGCCTTGGTGGTGGTGCCACCTGTTGGCAGCGCTTTCGGTGCTGGAGCGGCGCCTGGAACGGACTGCGGTGTCGCCTGCGCTAAAGACGGTGGTGCGGGTGCGGGTCTTGGGGCCGGTGCTGGTGCCGGAGCTGGAATAGGTGACGGTCCGGTTGGTAATGGTGCCGCCGGAGCATAGCTGGTGCCGCCCGCAGTAGTCGGAGGTTGGTTGTCCTGCATGTCTTGGGGCACTCGGTAGCGTCCCAATGTAGGTTTGCCATGCACACCCGACTGTGCGACAACGCACAGAGGCTGGGTCCGTCGGAAGTCGTGCCAGCCGCTGGCGCGAGCGCGCCCGCTGCGCGTAACCTTGACTGAGCCTGCCTACGCACAACGCCGTGCAGAAATCAATCCGAGAACCGGTAAGCATTCTTCCCGGCAGCTTTAACTTGGTACATGGCTGCGTCGGCATCTTTGAGCAAGTCACCAGCCGACGCAGCTTCTTTTGCCTTGAAAGCAACTCCAATGGAGGTTCCTACGTGGACAACTTTTCCGTCAAAATTCATCGGGGCATTTATCTCTGCAATGACACGCGAGGCAATCATGGCGACGTTGTCGCGGCTTTCGGGGTTGTCGAGCAAGATGACGAACTCGTCTCCCCCAAGCCGCGCTACGGTGTCAGATGGTCGAACCAATCCCACCAGGCGAGTGGAAACAGTCTTCAGCACCTGGTCACCGATCTCATGTCCCCATGTGTCATTGACCAATTTGAATCCATCCAAATCGAGAAACATGATTGCAATGTGGCGTGGATCACGGGCCGACATGGCGATCAACTGAGCAACACGCTCCATCAGAAGTGAGCGGTTCGACAAACCTGTCAAACCGTCGTGCAGGGCCATGTGCCGTGTGCGTTGTTCTTGCTCCCATTGCTCGGTGATATCGGCACATACACCCACATAGCGAGTGACATCTCCGGCTTGGTCGCATATTGCAGAAATGGAGAGACGCGCCAGATAGATCGAGCCATCTTTTCGTTTGCTCCAAACCTCACCCTTCCAAATATTTCTGGCACGCAATGCCTGAAACATGGCTCCAAAAAAAGCCGCGTCATGGCGGCCGGATTTCAGGATGCGTGCATTCTGTCCGACAACTTCTTCGGACGTGTAACCGGTGAGCGCTGTGAAAGCCGGGTTCACAGACACTATCTTCGCGGCCGCATCCGTAACCATAATGCCTTCAGTGGTGGCATTAAAGACACTTGCTGAAATTCGGATCGCTGCCTCTGCCTCCTTCAGGCGTGTGACATTGGTCACGAGCACGAAGAATCCAAGTACCTGTCCATTCGGATGGGTGTCCGGGATGTAATGGGCCAAGCCGTAACCGACAGTGCCATCGGGCCTTACGACGGCACGCTCAAACTCCTGTGGCGTACCGGCCAACGCGCCTTGTATATGGGGCAGGTTCTGTTCAAACAATCGTTCGCCCAGGACGGTTGCAATGGACAAACCCCTCATCTGCTGAGGTGTTCGTCCAAACCACTCCACATAGGAATTGTTTGCAAATTGACAACGCATGTCGGTGCCCCAGTAGGCGATCATGCCAGGCACCGCATTCGCAATCGTGCGGATAAACCGCTCTGTTTTAGCAAGATCGGCAGTTAAGGCTTCAGCCCTTTGCTTGCCTGCCAGCAGCTCCTGCTCAAAAAGACTACGCCCAATCGAAACAAAGAATACCCACGAGTAGCACTCTGCTGTGTCAAGCGTGTTCTTTTGGCTGTTCACCAACACCGGAACTTGCTTCCCCGCTCCATCCAAAATTTGCAAGCGAATTTCACGGATTCGGCCTTCACGCAATAGCATCGGCCACACGTGCGTCTGCAGGAATATTCTGCTCGCCGCGGGGAACATCAGATCCATCGGCTTTGCGAGCCAACGGTCTTCAACACCTCCAACAAGTTCCAACAGGCTTTGATTCACTGAATGAACAATGCCGCTTCGGTCAGTCACCAAAGCAGGGCAAGGTAGCTGATCAAATGTTGGCACGATGGCCCTGCCGCCTAAGTGGGCGAGGCAAGAAACTCACGCATGGCATCAATGACCAGCGCAGGTTCACTCATGTGGGAACAGTGGCCTTGTACTTCCAGCACTTTCAATGTGCTCCCGGCCAAATGGGCATGCACGTATTCGCCAACACAGATCGGAGCAAGGGTGTCGGTTCGGTGTTGAAGAATCAGACTGGGCACAGTGACCTTGGGCAGGTCCGCACGGTCGTCGGAGAAGAACGTCGTGCGAGCAAAGACTTTTGCGACCTGTGGATCGGTCGAGCAAAAGCTGTCCGAGAGCTCCGCTGTCACAGCACCCGATTCACCCTGTGCCGATACCACTGGAGCAAGATAGTTCGCCCAGCCAATGTAGTTTTGGTCCATCAAGGCCAGAAGCCCTTCCAGGTCTTCTTTCTCAAAACCACCGACGTACTCGGGAGCATGGTTGACGAAGCATGGGTTGGGGCCAATGAGTATTAATCTGGCGAACAGACTGGGGCGGGCAATGGAAGCAAGCAGTCCGACACTGCAACTGACGGAATGGCCAACGAAAATGACGCCGCTCTTCAATTCCAGAGCATCGCAGACGTCAAGGACATCTTGGGCATAGCCACTGAGACTTGCGTATTTATCTGGGTCGAAGGCCGCAATGTCGGATCGCCCGCTGCCCACATAGTCGAACAAAACCTGCCTATAGGATGAGGAAAACGCCGGTGTCACGCGATCCCACATGTTTTGATTACACCCAAATCCGTGGGCATAGAGCACCACGGGGCCATCACCCTCCAGAACTTTGACGTTGTTTCGTACAAGGATGTTTGCATTTTTGGCGTCTTTGTTCACGCGAGTCTCCAACGGAATTTGGTAGAAGCCATTATTGCGGGTTCCAGTGATTGGCTTGTCCAGATTTGATTGCAAGTCAGGGGACCAAAGCAGACTGACTGTCCTAGGCTGCCAGCAATTGGCCAACCTGATGATCGGTCAAACACCCATACCGATCGAAACCATTTGTAGTTGCGGGACACGGGCATGGATGCGCTGGCGACTGTCCGTGGCTCCGCCCACTAACTGAACCCCTTGTCCTCAATGGCGAACAAGCACCTGCCACAGCAGCAACAGCGAAGCCGCAGCCATCACCAGCACCGTCAAGCCAGCGCCGGCCTGGCGCTGCGGCGTGGCGCCCAGGGAGTGGATCAGGCCCCAGGCGCTGGACAGCCGGGCCAGCAACAGGGCCGCGCCGAGCAGATGCACCCACATCGCCGGCACGCCCAGCGCTTCCCCCAGCAGGATCAGCAGCAGCGCCAGCGGCGCCTGCTCGGTCAGGTTGGCATGCGCCCGAATGGCCTGGGCCAGCGCCGGATGCCCGCCGTCGCCGGCCTGCACGCCGGTCTTCACGCGCTGCAGGATCACGCGCACGGTCAGGACGCAGGCAAGCAGTCCCAATGCAGCGGCATAGGTTGCGGCAACAACAGGTGTGGTCGTCATCATGGTTTCCCCTTTGGTAGTTGCGGCCCGAAAAACCGGGTCATGACAATGACGCTCGGGGATGGAGCCAATCGACAGGCCCGTGAACTTTTTCAGTGCTGCAGTGGCACTTGCCGCAGCAACCGCTCCCACATCGCCTGCGCCGCCACCGACAGGCTGCGCTGTCGGCGCCGGACCATGAAGATCGGGCGCACGGCCTTGCGGTCGGTCAGGGGCAGCGACACCAGGCCCGGCCGGCTGCACAGGCGCAGCGCCAGTTGCGGCACGACGCTGATGCCGAAGCCGCTTTCCACCAGCCCGGCCAGGGTGCCGAACTGGGCCACCTCGAAGCCGCTGTCGCGCACCTTGGCAGCGCCCAGCATGGCCTGGGTCTGTTGCCAGACGCTGCCGGTGCGCACCGTGTGGATGAACTCCTGGCCGCGCAGGTCCGACAGCCGAGCCTGCTTGCGGCTGGCCAGCGGGTGGTCGCTGCGGCACAGCAGGAACAGCCGCTCGTCAAACAGCTTGCGGGCCTCGAACTCCATCTCGTTGCCACTCTGGGCGTTCAGCCCCAAGTCCACCTCGCCACGGGCAATCAGGTCCAGGCAGCGGTCGGACACCACGTCATGCAGGCGCAAAGCAATGCCGGGATGGTCCCGCCGGAACAGCGCCAGTTGCTCCGGCAGCCAGGCGGCCGCGGCCGAGGGCGGCGCCGCAATCGAGACCCGGCCGACATTGCGGTGGGCCCGGTCTCGCAGTTCGTTGGTGGCCGAGGCAATCTCCGCTGCGATGCGGTGCGCACCCTGGGAGAAGATCTCACCCTCGGGCGTCAG